>JAJDCV010000212.1 GCA_029260675.1 Phycisphaeraceae bacterium | reverse complement strand
GACGCCATCCGGCCGACGGTCAGCAGGCGGGTGCCTCGGCCCGTGTGCGTGACGGGTTTGAAGAGATCGGGCTCGACGCCGCAGTGGATGATGTGCAGGCGGTCCCATTTTTCTGGCGGGCAGAAGATCATCGCCTGGCTTCGGCAGAAGTGGCTGATGTTGCAGACGAACAGGGCGCGTTTGAGTTTTTCGTCGAGCCGCCAGTGCATAGGCTCAAAGAAAATACCCGGGCCGTGGAGGCTGAAGCTGAAGGTGAAACCGCCCAGCTCGGCTGCGAGCATCGCAACGGTGCAGCTCGAATCGCCGAAGTGGTTGTGCAGGTGGGTGAGGTTTTCGCGTTGGAGATGATCGGCGATGATCCCTGCTTCGATGAAGTAGAAAAACGCGTAGGCCAGGCCCTTGAGCCCGGGCTGGCGTGTACGCATCGCCAGGCTAAACGCCCGGAGATACCGCAGGGGCGACCCGAATTTCAGCCGGGCGCCTGTGAGGATCAGGCCGATGAGTGATGGGGGCAGGACGTAGATTGTCTGATCGCGTGCCGCTTGCTGCTCGGGGCCGACGTTCTCGTCGTCGGGCGGTTTGCGGATGGAAAAGGTCTGGACGTGGACGCCCGAATCGCGCAGGGCGGCGACCTCACGCTGGATGAACGTGTCGGTGGCCCGGGGGTACTGGCCTGTGAGGTAGGCTATGCGCATGTGCGGGTTTCTCGGTCGGCGTCGGTGTCGTCGGCCACGGCCTGAGTCTCGGCGGGCTCGGGGGCCAGCGCCGCGTGATCGGTTTCATCCACACCGCGTTGCAACGCCTCTTCCATCCCGAAGTGCGGCGACCATCCAAGCGAATCTTTAATCAGCCTGTTGGTATAGGTCGAGGGCTTACACCGCGCGTGCAGGGCGGCGGGGCGGAGGATCGAGGGGACTTTCGCCCGCCTGCCTAAGAACAGCTTGTTTACGCCCAACGCCAGCGCCGCGAGGAAGCGCATCACCAGCCAGGGCATCGGCAGGGACTTCATCCGAGGTTTGCGGTGTTGATTCAGTGCCCGCAAATACTGGCGGTGCGTCGGCAGATTATCGTCAACGATGTTGTAGGTCTGCCCGACGGCCTGTTCTTTTTCGGCGGCGAAGACGATGGCCTGGGCGCAGTTCTCGACGTAGGTGATCGGGAGGATCGAGCGGCCGCCGACGACCAGGCAACGGTCGGTGCCCAGTTCCATGCCGATGCGTGCGGTCCAGAGGTTGTCCTTGCCGTAGATCACACCGGGGCGGACGACGGTGACGTGGCCCTCGTGCTCCTTGGCAAACTCCCGGGCGAGCTCCTCCTGCACGAGCTTGGTTTGTGCGTATTCGTCGCGGTCGATCGGGTCGGTATCGAGCGGGGATTCTTCGTCGAGCAGTTCGCGGTCGCGCATCTTCAGGAAGCCGTAGACCGAGAAGGTGCTGACGGCGACGAGGCGCTTGACGTCGGTGTTGGCCATGGCGGCGAGGAGGTTTTCGGTGGTGATGACCGTGCCGGCGAACTGGGTGTAGAAGTCCCCGGCCTTGCAGGCGGCGTTGCTGACCACGGCGTCGACACCCTGGACGAGTTGATCCAGGTCGGCCTTGCTGCGCAGGTCGGCGCGGATGATTTCGACGCGGGGGTGGTCTTCCCAGCCCAGGTCTTTGATGTTGGATACGGGGCGGACCTGGGCGCGGACGTCGTGGCCGCGCTGGACGGCCTGTGCGACGATGTGTCGGCCGAGGAACCCCGATGCGCCTGTGACTAACAGCTTCATACGCGGTTGCCCTCCGCCAGCATCTGGTCGATCAATCGGCTGGTCCGGTCCATGTCGTCAAACGTCACCGGCGGTTCGGTGCCGTGTTGCAACGCGTCGTAGGTTCTCTTCAGGAAGGTGTGCAGGCCCTCGTAGGGGGATCGCTGCATGAGCTTGTTTCGCAGGTTGGACAGGGACGAGCCGACCAGGCTCAGGCCGTTGGCGAGCTGGTTGACGACGGGCGAAAGTTTCTCGCCGCCTTTGCGCGGTTTGATCAGCCGCATGAACGGGTGGAACAGGTCGGTCTGCACCTCTGCCCGTGTGCCTCGGACGGTCAGGGCGAAACAGTCCGGCCCGGTGCGGCAGCTGAAACGTATCCGTGCGTGCTTGTCGCCGGCGATCAGGATGGCGTCGAGGTCGTCGTACTTGAAGAGATCGTCGCCCCCGTGGTTGGTCCATGCGGCGCTGACCCTGTCGGGGTCGGGGAAGAAGCGCAGGACCAGGTAGCCCAGGTGGGTGATGAAGTCGTGGATGACGCCTGCGGGGAGCTTGTGTGCGGGGTTGGGTAGGTTGCGGTCGGCAAACCGTCCGCCGTCACGGATGGCCAGCGCCATGCGGATGTCGACTTCTGAGACGTCGCCGAGCACGCCGTCGTCGATGAGTTTTTCGATCTTGAGGATGGGGCGGTTGAAGCGGTAGTTGTGGTCTTCGATCAGGTGTTTTTGTTTCGAGTCGGCGTGGTTCCAGAGGGACGTGAACTGGTCGTGCCCCAGTGTGATCGGCTTCTCACAGATGACGTGCGCGCCGGCGTCCAGGCAATCGGTGGCCAGCGCGACGTGGGTCTGCGGGGGGGTCAGGACGTGGACGACGTCGGGCTTGGCCTCGTCGAGCATCTGCTTGTAGTCGGTGTAGGCTTTGTCCGCGCCGAAGGTCTTGGCGGCGTACCGGGCGGCGGCGCGCGAGAGGTCGCACACGCCGACGAGCTTGGCGGACTTGCTGTTTGCCAGGAACTTGAGGTGTTCCGCGGAAATCTCACCTGTCCCGATCACGGCCGAGTTCACTTTAGGCTTCTCCGGTGCGGGCGGTTTGGCCCGAGGGTTTGTATTCGATGATGGTGGCCTGCTTGCCGCGCATGCGAGTGATCCAGTACTGGGCCTGGCCGAGGGCCTCGGGGAGTTTAGCGATCGTGGCCAGCCGGGCGTAGGACCAGGCGTGCTTTGGGCTGTCGCCCCGGCTTAGCCGGACGTTGCGGACCTTGACGAGGTGGCGAGCGTAGATCGCCACGAGCAGCGCCAGGCTGATGCCATAAGTGAGCCACCCAAGCCCAAGGAGGATTATCGGCAGGATGGTCCCGTAAAACCAGGTATTTCGGGACTGTCTGACGCAGTGGCGTTCGGGGGGTTTGCCGTGCATCGCGGCGCCCTGAGCGTAGGCCCAGCCGCCACGGACCGAGCGTCTCCAGAACTGGTGGAACTTGGTTATCTTGGCGTCATGGAGGGTCATCTCGGCGTCGAGGCGTTGGATGGTCCACCCGGCCTGCCGTAGCCGGACGCAGAGCTCGGGCTCTTCGCCGCAGATCAATGTGGTGTTGAATCCGCCGGCCTGCTGATAGGCGCTGATGCGCATCATGGCATCGCCGCCGCAGGCCTTGGTTTCTCCGACGGGGGTGTCCCACTCCATGTCGCAGTGTCGGTTGTATTTTGTGGCATCGGGGAAGCGCTCGCGGCGTCGGCCGCAGACGACGGCGAGCTTGTCGTTGCCGGGTTCGGTTAGCGCGGCGTGTGCGGTATCGAGCCAGTGTCCGTCTACTTCGCAGTCGCCGTCGACGAATTGGACGAAGGTGAGTGTAGGGTGGAGTTCCAGGAGTTTGGTAAGTCCGGCATCGCGGGCTCTGGCGGCGGTGAAGGGGACGGAGGTGTCCAGCTCGATGACCTCGACGCCTTGCTCCCTGGCGAACGTGACGCTGTCGTCGGTGGAGCCGGAATCGACGTAGACCACGGCGGCGACGCGCGGGGCGGTGCTGTAGAGGCAGGCGTGCAGGGCGGCGCCTTCGTTTCGGCCGATGACGACCGCGCCGACGTTTTTCAGTGGGGCGGGGGGGCTCATGCGGTGGGCGCCTCCCGGTTTGTTTTGATGACGGCGGGTACGCCGACGGCCAGCGCGCCGGGGGGGACGTCATTGAGGACCACGGCGTTTGCGCCGATGACCGCATTGTCGCCAATCGTGATGCCGCCGAGGATCTTCGCGCCGGCACCGACGTTGACGTTCTTGCCGAGGGTCGGTGCGTCCAGGGGCTGATCGAGTGTGCGGTTACCGAGTGTGACGCCCTGACGGATGATGCAGCCGTCGCCGATGGTTGCACAGCCATGAATCACGACCGCGCCCTGGTGCTCGAAGACGACGTTTCGGCCGAGTGTTGTGCTGTAAGGCAGCTCGATGCCGTAGACGTTTCGTACCCGTCGGTACATGACCCGGTAGAGGATGCTGAGCGGGGCGCGCAACAGCTTGGGCCTGATATTCATACGCCAGGCGCCAAAGCGTGCGACAGCCACGGCGCGGAACCCGGGGAGGGTCCAGTCCCTGCCGTGAGCGATCCAGTCTGCCTTGATCTGAGCGCAGAGGCCGGGGGGAGCCGGGGGGCCGGGGGTGTTGGGTTGTGTTGCCTGATCGGTCAAACCCTGACGCCTTTCATCAGGACGCTGTGACGGACGAAATCATAGAGTAGTTTGGGGGGGTCGGTGTCGGGCTTTCGCTGGATGACGCGGCGGAGGCGGTAGGAGGCGTAGCCCAGCGCCCAGGCGGCGTCGGTGATGGCGGTGTGGAGCAGGCCATGGTTCTTGACGAAGTATCGTCGCCGCGAGTCGAACCAGTAGTCGGGCCTGCGTTTGGGCCGTGTGTTTTTGATGGTGACACCGGAGGCCTGGCCGACCAGGTGGACGACTCGGCTGCCGGGGACGTACCAGCAGGGCCAACCGGCACGCAGCGCGCGGAGGCAGAAGTCGACCTCCTCGTAGTACATGAAGTAGCCCTCGTCCATGAGCCCGGCGTCGTCGAAGACTTCACGCCTGATGATCATGGAAGCGCCGGCGACCCAGTCGGTGCGGTGCGCATCGTCACGGACAGGGGGCGCGATGCAGCTGCTGGTGAGCATGCGCGAAACCACGCCGAGTCTTAGGCCGTCGTCGAGTTCGGATCGTGTGGTGGGGAATCGGAAGGCGGAGCGTTGGGGCGTGCCGTCGGGGTCTTCCAGTCGGCTGCCGGCGATCCCGACCTTGGGGTTTCCCCGCATGAATTCGATGAGCCTGGTCACAGCGCCCGGACGGATAACGGTGTCGGGGTTTAATAGCAGCACGAAATCGGGGGGGTTGTCGCTTTCGATTGCCGGGCGGATGGCCTGGTTGTTGCCGAAGGCGAACCCGCCGTTGCGGTCAAGCGGCATGAGGGAGGCCCAGGTGCCCCAGTTGTTTTCTTCAATGGCTCGCTGGATCTGTGTGGGTGAGTCGTCGCCGGAGTCGTTGTCGGTGACGACGACACGGGCGTCTTGGAGTGAGTGGACCTCGGCATCGAGTGAGCGCAGGCAATCGACGGTGAGGTCGGCTGTGCGGTAGTTCACGATGATGATGAGGGTTCTCATGCGTTGGGTGGCGTGGTCAAAGAAGAAGGTCGGGGTCAGGGTGATTCGACGGCGGCGGCGCGGGTGTCGGGGCTTGGATGGTGTGTGGCGTTAGCGTTTTCGGAACGCTGTTCCGGTGTGCGGGATCTGTGTACATGTATCCTGACGGCCTGTTGCCCTGCGAGAGCGCCGGCGACGAGCATAAAGACGGGGTTGATCATGGCGTTGAGCAGGTTGTCGATCATGTAGATGACCAGGACCATGGCCAAAGCGGAGGCGGGGGCGACACTGCGGTGAGCCCACAAGCGTATGGGGAATCGTTTAAGCGTCAGCCAGACGGGCAGAAGCAGGGCTCCGGTGAAGGCGGCTAGCCCGACCAGGCCGTGCTGTCCCAGCGCGATGACCCACTGGCCGTCGGTGATGGAGATGTCCTTGCCGTAGCGGTCGTAGACACGGGATCGTCCCCATCCGGCCCAGCCGAAGACGGGTTTTTCAAGCGCCCGTTGGCTCAGGAGGTTTTCGTTGATAAAGCGGACCTGAAGCGACTCGGCACGGTTTTCGCCTGTGATGACGGTCACGTAGTTGATGAGGCTCACCCCGTCCCACAGGCCGGTGGCCCGGACGGCCATGTAGCACGGCGCGACAGCAATGACCGCGATGATGGGCCAGCGGGCCCGCGATTTTGTGGCGAGATAGAGTAACCCCAGGCCGCCACCCATCAGCAGGATCGACGCCACGGACTTGCTCGCGACGGTGACCAGCAGCAGGGGTACTGCCAGCAGGGCGACGGGGGCCCCGCTGAGATTTTTGAGCGCGCCGCTGAACCACATCCACCAGCCGACGAGTGTCGCCGACGCCATCCAGAGCGCGACCATCAGGCCGTGCGCCATGAAGACGGTGGGGCGGTAGCCGCCGTAGCGTACGCCTTGGCGGAAATCGACGTGGGGGTGTTGTCCGTAGGCGAGGAAGTGAAGCTGCGGGCTCATCTTCAGTTCAAAGATGCAAAGGGGGATGTAGACCAGCCCGCCGATGAAGATGCCGATCGCCAGTTCGCGCAGGGCTGTCAGGTTATTGAAGTAGACCCGGCCGATCAGGTAGGGCAACCCCCAGGTGACGGACTGTCTGAGGGCTTCGCTGAGCCCGTCATAGATGGGGTTGGAGATCGCGGGGTGGTTGTAGATGGTGACGTCGGTATTCGTCAGCGAGGAGAACAGCGGGACAAGGCACCATAGGATCATGGGGACATCGAAGCGTTTGAGACGGAAAGACAGCAGCCTGTTCTTGTCGAAGAGCGCGGTCCCCAGGAGGACGGCCAGGCAGGTGACGGTCATCTTGTCCAGCTCGGGCAGGCCCCGGATGATCAGGCTATCGGGGACCGGGACGGGCAGGAACAGCCAGGCGGCGATGAACGCGATGACGACCGCGCGCCTCGGGGGGAGCATGAGGAACATCAGCAGGACGATGGGGGTCCATGCCAGCAGCGTGATGGGGACCAATTCGGTCATCGGGTCGGTGTATCTCTTGCCATATCGTTATCGGGCGTGCGGGGACACCCCCCACAAGGGGATAGTACGTACATCGGCGATTGGGGTTTGGTGCTGCGGGAAAAGGCCTGTGGTTTTACGGGGTTACAGCCCGGAAAGCGCGGTGCTGACCAGCCAGCCTGCCCCCAGGCCCAGGGCGACGAATACGACCGCCAAGGCTTCGCGGGGCAGGGACAGCAACCCGTGCCGGGCCATACGCCACCAGAGGATCGGTAGCGACCCAAGTTCCGATAACGCGATCATCCACACCACGCCGTGCATCTGCCCGTAGTGCCAGCCCAGGGGGATGCCCACCAGGAGCGTGACGGTCTTGCCCAGGTTCCCGGCGAAGACGCTCTTGGAGTCCCCGATCGCCAGCAGGCAGGACACCGCGGTGGGGAGGGTGCAGGCGAAAGCGACGCGGATCGCCAGGGCTTGAAGCATCCAGCCGGCTTCGATGTACTTTTCGGGGTACAGCAGATCGACGATCTGCGAACCTAGAACCATCAAGGCTCCGGCGGCGGGGAGTGTCAGGGCGTCGAGGCGCAGGCGGACCTTGTAGTAATTCTGCCGCATGCGGTCGGGGTTGTCTCGTGCGACCCGGCTGAACGCGGGTAGGAATACCCGGCGTGTGACGAAAGCGATCATCTGTGCCAGCGCTTCGCTGAGGAAGTAGGCGATGCTGTAGACACCCAGGACGGCCTTGCTGACATAGAGCCCAAGCAGCAGGCGGTCGCCCTGCGCGGCGATGAACAAGGCGGAGGTGCTCAGGAAGATCCAGCGCCCGTACCGGATCAGGTCGTTAAAGGCTTCGCGTTCGAAGTGGAAGCGGTTGTTGCCGCCGGGCAACACGGCGTGGCTGAGGATCATCTTCAGCGCCGCGGTGACCAGGCTCCCGCCGACCAGTGCCCAGACGCTGTGGTAGTGCCAGGCCCAGTAGGCCATGACACCGACGCCGACGGTCTGCACGGCGACTTCCATGAGGGTCAACGTCCCGATCATCAGCCGGCGGTTGACGGTGAACAGCTTGGTGGAGTTGAATCCGCTGATGACCGCGGACAGGGCTCCGACGCAGATCAGAGGCAGCAACTGGGGGTCGGCGTAGACCGGTTCGACGCCGTCGTGTGCGTTGGCGCCCATCACGCCGCCGAGCAGGTAGACAAGGGGCGTGACGATAGCGATGGCGGTTAAGCCCAGGACAAATCCGCGGATGACCTGGATGGTCCAGGCGGTGTTGTAGAACGCGGGGTCTTCGCCGCGCTTGTGCTGGATGATGCTTGGGCCGATCCCGATGTCGGAGAACATCTGCAGGCCGGTGAGCACGACGTTGACGACGGTCATCAGCCCGAAGGCTTCGGGGAGCAGAAGCCTTGTCAGCAGGAGGTTGCTGGCGAAGCGGATGCCCTGTTGTGTGATGTTGCCGCCGAGCGCCCAGGCGGAGCCGCGGACGGCCAGCGTCTTGACGCTCGGTGCGTTGGCCGGATCGGGCTTGACCGACCCGTCGTGCGGCGGGTGGGGTGATTGGCCGACCGCCCCCGCGTCACCCTCGCGTGGGGGGGTGACCGGGGGCGGCGCTGTTTCGGCCGGACCCTTTAGGTTGTCGTTGACGTTCCCTGGGTCCAATTCGGCTCCATGATTAATCGAAGGTGGTCAGCTCCAGGCGTTTCTGCGAGCCCGGGTAGTCCAGTATGGCCTTGAACTTCTGGGCGTTGCTGATGGGCTCGTCCTGGTACTGCAGGTGGCCCCAAGAGCCCCACTGGTCGCGTCGGCCGACGTAGTTGAACATGTTGTTGACCGATCCGCCTGCCCGTTCGAACTCAAGCATGTTCTGCTGGTACAGATCATACATCTTCGGGTGGTCTTGCGCCGCGAGCAGGGCGTTCTTGTGGGGCTTGTTCTGTCCGCTGTCGGCCAGGTGCTGGCCGCCCTCGTAGGCGACCAGCTTGATGGGCCGGCCCAGTGTCTGGCCCCACTGACGCGCCAGATCGCTGTGCTCGGAATAGAACCGGCGGTTATCGGTCACGATGTTCTCTTCCAGGATCGCGATGATGTCGTTGGCGGTCGTAGAACTGTTCAGCTCACGTTCTTCAAACGAGCGGAGGCCGAAGTAGGTTGACGGGGCGATGGCGTCGAACTGGCCGTTCATCCGGTCCAGCAGTTTGCCGGTGCCCCAAGACAGGGCGCCCTGGCTGGCGGCGACGCGGACGACACGGTCGGCGTCGTTGCCCCAGACGTCCGTCCAGATCGCGAAATCACGCCGGGCCTCCGCGGCCCACATGTCGAAGAACGGCATGGACAGCGACTGGTTATCCGTTTCGGACTTGATCCACTTGTGGACCTCGAACTGGGTGTTCCAGATCTCGTTGGACCACTCGACGTAGACCTTGCCGCCGGGGTGCAGGCGGTCCTTGACCATCTGCGCGAAGCGGCGGATGTAGTCGTCGTCGGCCTGGGCGGGCATGCAGAGCCAGGGGTCCGCGCCGAGTTCGTTGGCCAGCTCGATCATCAGCTCGATCGCCACGCCGCCGCGCTCGGCCTGGGTGCGGTGATTTGGGGTGATGCGGTCGGACCACCGCCGCTGGTGGGTCGTGTTGGTCCGCTGCCAGTCCATGAAGCGCAGGGTCTTGAACGGCCGCAGGCGCTCGACGAACAGCGGGTGGAACGAGCTTGGGTGGTCGACCAGGTCTTCGTGGACAATCTTCACGTTGCGGACGTGGTTGCCGGGGTTGGAGTTTTCGATCCGCATGTAGATGCCCTGGTCACTGGGTGTGACGTTGATTTCGATCCGGCCGGGCTGGCTGGAGGACACCTTGGCGTCCCAGGAGAAGACGACGTCGCCATCGCCCTCGTAGGTGCAGATGTACTTGCCGCCTGGGTAGCGCCCGTCGTTGGCGTTGAGCATGTAGGTCGCGGCGGCCTGGCCGGTCTTGAGCAGGGGCCAGCCGTAGGCGTCGGTGTCGATGCTTTGGCCGTTGTCCCAGGGGTTACCGCCGGTGTTGGTCGAGATCCAGCCGCGGGACTGGCGCAGGACGTTGGTGAAGACCCACTCGCGTGTCCAGTAGGTGACGAAGGAGAGGTTCATCCCCAGCATGGGGTGCTGGTCGGTGTTGACGACGTCGACGGGCGGGGGCGGTGTGTTGCCACCGGTATCGCCACCGTTGCTGCCGCCAGTGCTACCACCTGTGCCGCCGCCATCGGTGGAACCACCGGAGGTCGAGCCGCCCGAGCCGCTATCCACGACGGGTGTGTCGTCCGGTGGGGGTGGGTTGTCGGAGCCGCTGTTGGTGGGATTGTCATCGACGGAACCGTTCCCGCCACTGCCGGTATCGACGACGGGTTCATCGACCGGTACATCGCTGTAGGCCGGGAGGATCTCCAGGTCGTGGGTGCGTTTGTAGACCGTCTTGTTGTCGACGCGGTAGAGCAGTTGCAGCTGTGCGCGTCCGGGCTGAAGCAGCGCGAGTTTGTCGGCGGAGATCTGCCATGGGCCCACGTCCATGTAGTGAGCGAACGAATCGACCATGCCCCAGGTCGCCGAGGACCAGGCGAGGACCAGGACGGTTGCGTTGTCGGGCAGGTCGCGGTCGACGTTGTAGGGCAGGTTGATGCCTTCACCCAGGCGGTAGGTTGCCGGGGCGTCGCTGGGGAACGCGACGACGGGGTCCGGCAGCGTGATTACGTTATTGACCGCAAACGGAATGGATAGCGTGTCGGTCTGGTCCCCGCCGATGAGGGTGGTGACGGTGAGGACGTAATCGCCGTTGGGGTGCTTGGAGGTATCCCAGCTCTTGGTGTCGCCCAGGAGGACGTAGGGCGGGTCGATCTCGATGTGGGTCAGCTCGTCGGGTCCGTCGATGTTGAAGATGACCTGGTCCGGCGTGTCGCCGTCGGTTGTGGTTTCGATTTTCACGGCGCCGCTGACGACGGCGTTACTGCTGATCCCGGAGACGCCGACGATCTTGGTCGGGTCGGTGACCGGGTCCGGCTCATCGGCGCCTAAGTCGACCGAGCCGGCGGGTGTGACGACGGCGATGTCGTGCAGCTTCTTGTACTGGATGACCGAGTTTTCGCGGTACAGAAGCTGGATCTGAATCCGGCCGTCCGGTAGCAGGTCGAGCTTGTCGGCGGTGATGCGGGGGTCGGTCATGTCGACGTTGTGCGCGAAGGCGGGCACGATCTGGCTGCGGTCGTGGTCCCAGGCGATCGCGAGGATGTCGGCGTTGCCGTTGATCTTCCCGGAGACGTTGATGCCTACGGTCTCTGCTGAGCCGCGCTCGAATGTGTCGGGTGCATCACCGGCGAAACCGATGAGGGGTTGAGTCGAGCGCTTGGCGTCGGTATTGGAGCCGACACTGCCCGAGGAGGTCGATGAATCGACGACGGTCGTACCGCCGGCCATAGCGGTGCGGGCGCGCTGCCTGCGGGGCAGCGAGTTCTGCTCGATGGCGCCGTGGTCGATCGTGAAGTTGATGGCGACGGAGTCGGCGACGCGGCCGTTCTTGATCGCCTTGACGCGCATGGTGTAGGCGCCCTCGGGGGCGTTGGCGGTGTTCCAGTACCGGGGGTTGCCCTCGGCGTTGCTCAGGAAGAAGTACGGCGACGTGGTCCGCACGGACGTCCGCGACAGCGGGCCACTCAGTGCGAACACCACCTGGTCCGGGGTTCCCCCGACCTTGGCGGTGATGTTGGTCCGGCCGTTGATGGCGGCGTCGTGATCGATGCCCAGGACCTGGCGTATCACCGGGTCGGCGGCGTGAGCCTGGCTGGCGGTCATCGCGACGGTCGCGAGTGCAAGTAGGGCCAGCGCCACGGGCTTGCAAAGCATCCGGGATACGTACATGCGGCTGGTGGAGAAACGACTCATTACTAACTCCCTAACTTCTGGGATTGGTCCCTGAACCTCGCCCCTCGGGGCGTGATGTTGGGGCAAGTGACCAATCCAGGGCCTCCTGCGGCAACCCGTAGCCCCCAAACTCGCCATTTTGTTTTTACCCCGCTGTTTGCCGGACCGTCAGCACCGAGGCGATCGTTTCAATCGGCCCGGTGCGTGCCGGGTTATGGGACCCCGGCGTCATCCGCACGGCGGTGGTATTTGTTGTGGCTGGGGGGCGACACTGAATTGAGTGTGCCCCCATGGGCTGCCGATGATCTATATGTAGACCTAGGATTGGATGTAAGACCGCGGGGAGGTGTTGGCCCGGGATGTGATGGGCCAGGGATTTCGACCGCCACAGCCTGCTAACTGATCGGAAGCCCCTGAAACGCGCTGCCCACCTGGAAGCTGAACAAGCCCGATCGGGGCCGGGTAGCTTTGCGCACGGCTTCCCGTCGGATGTGTCGGCGGCGGTGATCGCCTACAACGCGATGCGGACGCTGCCGATGTGCCTGCGTGGGCTGGCCGATGCCCGCTGCCCGGACCCTATGATCACGGTATATGACGTGGCGAGCACGGACGGGACGGGCGACTGGTTAGCGCAGCACCACCCGGGGGTCCGAGTCGTCCGCCTGGAAGAGAACCTGGGTCCTAACCCCGCGCGCAACCTGGCGGTCACGCAGGCGGGCACCCCCTTTGTGATCGTGATGGATGCCGATGTGCAAATGCTGCCGGGGACGGCGGCGGCGCTGCGCGAGGCGATCGGCGAAGATGCATCGGTCGCGGTGGCGACCCCGGTGGTGCTTTATGCCGATCGGCCTGACACGGTGCATTACAGCCGGACGTTCGTGCACTTCCTGGCCGAGGCCAGCGCGGAGGTGGATGACAAGCCGCTGACGCAGCTGAACGGCGAGACGGCGCGGGTCGGGCTCGCCAGCGGGTGTGCGCCGATGATCCGGAGTGAGGCCGCGGTCGGGGTCGGGCTGTTTGAGGAGCGGTATTTCTTCGGCAAGACCGACGGCGAGTTCGCCTACCGATTGACCCTGGCGGGCTGGCACATCGTCGAACCCGCCGGAGCGCAGGTTCTGCACCACCATCACAAACGCGGCAGCACGTACTTCACTCACCAGGTCCGTAACCGCTGGCACTTCATGCTCAAGGATTTCCAGTTACGGACATTGATCGCGATATTCCCGGTGCTGTTGATTCACGAGCCGGCCCTGTTCCTGCTGCTGCTGGTCAAGGGCAAGGTCGGGGATTACTTCAGGGCGGTGGGCTCGATGTTCTCGCTTGTGTATACGCTGGGCGGTGACCGCAAACAGGTCGCTCGGATCAGGCGGGTGCACGACTGGCAGATCCTGCGGGGCGACAAGCTGGTGATCCCCGCGGAAGTAGGTGAGGGGGCGCTGGGGAGGCTGATTTCAATGTACCGCGTCGCGCTGGGGTGGTATTGGGCCTTGGCGCGGTGGGTGCTCAGCGCGATCAGTTCGGAGGCGAAGGGCCGTGGTGCGGTGGCAGAGCGGCCCCTGGATCCGAAAGAGAAGGGGCAGGATGACGGACCATCCTCACGCACGAGTGCGGCCTGACGGCCCGCCATCGGGCGAACCATCCACCTTGCGCGGTGTGCCTCGACGGCCCCTCAAAAGGCGGCTGGGCAAGGCGCTGGGTCTGGCGCTGACCGCCGCGATTTTTGTCTACATCTTCGGTTGGCGGATCCAGTATTCTGACCTGATGTCGGCGCTGGGGAACGTGTCGCTTGGATGGGCCGCGGTTGCGGTGGGGCTGGTCATCTTCAACCGGGTTCTGATGTCGTTTAAGTGGTGGTTCCTGCTGCGTGCGCAGGGGGTGGGGATCGGCCCGTGGACGCTGACCTCGGTGCAGTTCACCAGCTATTTCCTGGGGGTGGTGCTGCCCGGTGTTTTTGGATCGGACGTGGTGCGTTCCTGGATCCTGGCCAAAGCGCACGGGAAGGTGGCCTCGGCGTTGGCGTCGGTGCTGGTGGATCGGGTGACGGGGCTGGTATCGTTGGCGCTGGTGGCGGCGGGGGGGCTCTGGTGGGTCGGTGACGGGTTGCCGGGACGATGGGTGATCATCGCGTTGGCGTTGATGGGGTGTTTGGGCTTTTTGGTAGCGGCGGTGATGGCCCGGCCGTTGGGTGTGGCGCTGCAGAATTTATCCGAGCGATCAAACGGCCGGTCGGGGCGGGTTGCGCTCAAAGCCAAGCGGCTCTTGGACGCGGTGCGTATCTATAACACACGGCCCGGTGTCGTGGTGGTGGCGCTTTGCTGGGGCATGATCGTGCAGGTGGTCCGTTGCTTGGGGATCTACGCGCTGCTCCTGGCGCTGGGGCACAGCGGGCTGATGATCGTGTGCCTGGCGTTGGTGCCGGTGATCGCGTTTGTGGGGATGTTCCCCCCGGCGATGTCGCACCTGGCGGTCAACGCGGGGACGACGGTGGCGTTGTTCGGCCGGTACGGCGTGCCGGAGGCCGATGCGTTGGTGGTTTCGGTGATCAATTCCGGGGCGATCCTGCTGTTGATCCCGATCGGGGCGGCGTGTTACTGGTGGGGGCCGCGCGTCAGACCTGGATCCGAATCCGTCGGTGTCACACCCGTCGTCTGATACGGATCACAGTCAATATTTGCACCCGTCACCCGGCGGATCCCCCGGCAAAGCCGGGGGCTGAGGGTAGAGATTAAATTTGCATATGAGGCTGTATGACGGGGGCGGTACGTCTAGTTAAGCCCGTGGTGCTTTGCGGTCGCGCAGGAGTTTCGCGGGCACGCCGCCGACGATGCTGAACTCGTCGACGGATTTGTTGACCACCGCGGCGGCTGCGACGGCGGAGTCGCGCCCGATCGTCACGCCGTCCAGCACGGTCACGTTCGCACCGAGCCAGCAGTGTTCCTTGATATCGATCCCGCCTTTTTCGATCAGGGGCTGTTCGAGGATCGGGATGTCGGTTCGGTCAAGCCCGTGGTTGCCGCCTGCGATGAGGTAGCAGTGCCCGGCGATCAACACGTTCTCGCCGATGCTTAACAGGGTCTCGCTGATCAGCGTGCAGTTCACGGAGATGTTGACCTTGTCCGCCAGCCGGATCGACCCGCCCTTGCAGCTTAGGATGCTGTTACGGCCGATGATCGAGCCGGAGCCGATCTCGATGGTCAGGTCCGACTCACCCTTGCCATCGAGCACGGTGTTGTCGTCGATGATGACGTTGTCGCCGAACCTGATCCGGTGGGGGTGTCGGATGGTGACGTTGCGTCCGAAGACGACCTTGCGTCCGCAGCTTGCGAACATGTGGCGGTAGAGTTTCTGTCGCAGTATCAGGCCCAGCGCCCCGGGTATCGAGCCGAGCAGCCCGGTGAGCAGCTCGTATTTCAAGAGCGCCAGCCAGGACATGCGCCCGACGGTGAGCCACATGTACTTCTTGATCGCCGACCCCTGCTCGTCCTTCATCATCCGCCGGATCTCGGAGTCGGGGTCGACCACACTGACCTTGCCGGCCATCTCCGCCGAGGGGCGGGACGTGTCGGGGTTGGTCGCGGAGTGTTCGGCTGGGTTCAGCAGGGGGTCGGGCACCAGGGGGATCCTTGTCTCGGGATGGAATCAGGCCGGGGTCGACAACAGGCTGGCTGTGAGGCCGATATTCTACCTACTTCCAGACTCATCGCCCGACCACCGGGACCTCTTAAGGCGCTATCCACGGCCGATGGTGCACAGGCAGGTGCGGTTCCAGCCCATGCCCTGGGGCCGCCGTCTCCAACGCGGGGGCGGTGGATCCGGTGCCCCCTCTTCTTCAGCGAATGTATCCGGGCTAAGAGCCGCATCAGGAAATGCCAGAGGATCTCGGACCTGGGTCGGTTCATCCCCCAAGCATCACCCGTCTAAATGATCGACACCAGCAAGTACCTGGTTGAGGTAGGTTAGGGCCGGGTCCGCCGGGGATCCGCGGGGCTGTATCACGAGATGCAGTGAAAGCCCGGGTCGGAGGCGAACACCCCCGCCTTGCAGAACGGACACCGCTGCCCGTCTAAGTGATACGTATCCGCGATCTCGCGTGCCCCGCACCCGGGGCACGCCGTGACGGGAGCCCGTGAGTCCACCATGAACTCGTGACCGCACGACAGGCACAGGTGCGTGGAGTCGTTGCCGATGCACCGGGCAAGCCGCTTATGGTCTGGATGATAGGCGTACTGCTTGGCTCCGGCTTCATCGATGTAATACGGGTTACCGTCCGACCACGCCTCGATGGCGTGCCCGCACCCCCCACAGACGTATCGCACAGCTTCGGCCATCAGTGTGTTCTCCGCTGCACCGCCTCCGTGAGAGCGGTCTTCATCCAATGCTTAACAACTCATCGATACCGCCATCTAAACGATGGCGGTATCCCCGGCCGTTATCGGACACCCCCCCGCACCACAACCGCATCAACACGCTCAACCACCGGACATATCACGACGATATTAATACATACCACGCAGTATTTATATAAGGTCACGAGGAACGCACGTTGTTAATTCGCATGATCACGGCAGTCATCGAGCCGATGTCCGCCCACAAACCGCACCGTGCACTCGCTCTATGCAGGTTACTTCGGCGGCATCACCGCCATGAACCGGCAAGACCGGACATGACATGCCCCGCTTAGTGGCACGACCGACGAGAAAGGATCCTGGCGCGAAGCCGCCGGGTTACGATCGGGGGTAGGCCGACATACAGCTCTCCTGCAGAGAACTCGAGTTGACAGATCCCGCCCCACCAAACCGACCAGTACTGCCGGGGCCCGGTGCAGCACCCAAGCCGCTCTGGGCAGCCTCGGTCAAGCACGTCCAGCGACGCTTGCTGGTTCCGCTGGTGGCCGTGCTGCTGCTGCTGGTCTGCGGGTTTAGCGCGGCCTTGCTATCCATCCAGCAATACCACCTTGACCATTCCGGCCGGGAGAAACTGGATGTGGCGGTATACGACCTGGGAGAGAGCCTGTCTGAACAGACCCAGCTGCTGGCCGCCCTCGAAGGGGTTCTTCTACAAGACGCGAATATGCGGGACGCACTGAAGGCACAAGACCGGGGCCGTCTGCTGGCGGACCACGAGACCGTCTACGCGCACCTCCGGGAACAATACGGTATCACGCACCTCTACTTCCATCGCCCGGATCGCGTAAACCTGCTGCGGGTGCACCAGCCGGGAAAGATCGGCGGCCTGATCGACCGCTTCACCACGCGCCAGGCCGAGCGCACCGGCAAGATGGCCTCGGGTATCGAGCTGGGGTCGATGGGGACTTTCACGCTGCGGGTGGTGCAGCCCGTCTTCGACGAAGACACACTCATCGGCTACCTGGAGTTGGGCCAGGAGATCGAGAATATCCTGGCGGAAATCTGTGAAGAACACGGCCTTGAGCTTGCCGTGGCCATCCACAAAGGCGCTCTGGCCCGGGAGCGGTGGGAAGCGGGCATGAAGATGCTGGGCCGTGATGCCGACTGGGACCGTTTTAACCACGATGTACTCATCTACTCATCGCTGAGCTACTTTCCCGCCGAAGCCGAATACGAGCACTTGACCCATACTGATGAGGGACATGGGCATGACGATGCAGTCCACGAAGCGGCAATCAACGGCACGTCGTGGCAGCTCATGATCGACCCGCTGTTCGACGCCTCCGGCACCGAGGTGGGCGACCTGTTCATCTTCCACGACGTGTCCGAAGCCACGGCGCAGTTCAACGGGGTGCTTTGGGTGTCGTCAGGTGCGGGGCTGGTTATTCTGATTGTCCTCACAGCGTTCCTGTTTGTCGTATTGCGACGGGTCGACCGGGGCATCCACGAGCGGGAGGCCCACCTCCACGAACTCCTCCTCGAGCTCTCGAACCAGCAGCACACGGTGGATCAGCACCTCATCGTCGGCGTCACGGACATCCGGGGCACCATCACCCACGTCAGCGACAGGTTCTGCGAGATCAGCGGGTATTCCCGTGAGGAGTTGATTGGCCAGAACCACCGTATGGTGAAGAGCGATGAGCACTCACGCGAGTTCTTTCGGGACATGTGGAAGACCATCTCGTCGGGGCGCGTCTGGACAGGTGAAATCAAGAATTTTGCCAAGGACGGGCACCACTACTGGGTCGACGCAACCATTATCCCGTTCAAGGATGCCAAGGGCAAGGTGACGAAGTATGTGGCGCTGCGGACCGACATCTCCGAGATCAAAGAGCAACAGAGACAGCTGCGTGAGGTCAACGTAAAGATGGCCGACGCGTTGAATCGAGAAAAGGACGCCACCTTTGCGGCCGAGGGGGCGATGGAGCGGTTCGAGCTGCTCGCTTCCACCGACAAACTCACCGGCCTGCCAAACCGCATGGTCTTCCTCGACCACCTGAATCAGGTATTGAAGCGGTCCAGGCTGGACGACCAACGCTTCGCGCTGCTCTTCTTCGACTTCGATCGATTCAAGTTGGTTAATGACAGCCTCGGCCACGACGCGGGGGATGCCCTGCTGTGCGACATCGCCAAGATCTTTCGCAGGGATCTGCGAGACACCGACATGGTGGCCCGCTTCGGCGGCGACGAGTTCGTCGTGCTTCTCACTAATCTCTCGGACTGGTCAGACGCCAACACGATGGCCGAGAGGCTCCTGGACATCTTCGCAGAGCCCCACCTGCTCGGGGACCATCTGGTCGTCGCCACCGCCAGCATCGGCCTGGTCACTAATCAGCGGGCATACGAGCACCCCGGCGACATGATCCGTGACGCGGATGCCGCGATGTACCAGGCGAAGGAGAGCGGCAAGGCGCAGGTCGTCGTGTTTGACCGGGCGATGCATGCGAATGCATTGAAACGCCTCTCGCTCGAGGCCGATCTTCGGGCGGCGGTATCGTCGGGCGATCAATTCCGGCTGATGTACCAGCCGATTGTCGAATTGACGACAGGCGAGCTTTCGGGGTTCGAGGCGTTGATCCGCTGGGATCATCCCGAGCGGGGCGTGATCAGCCCGGCTGACTTCATCCCGATCGCGGAAGACACGGGGTTGATTATTCAGATCGGGCAGTGGGTCCTCAGGACCGCGGCTGAGCAGATTGCGGCCTGGAACCGGAGGCTGGATGAGGACCAGAAGTTAAAGGTCAATGTCAATGTCTCAAAGCGACAACTGCTGGATACCTCGTTCCTGGAGGATGTCCTGAGTTGCCGGGACGAGTTTGGCTTGCATCCGGGTGAACTGGGGCTGGAGATCACCGAGAGCACCATCGCCGATGATCGGAGTCATGTGGTTCCGTTGCTCTGCCAGCTGCGGGAGCAGGGGTTCCCGATTGTGATGGATGATTTTGGAACCGGGGTGTCTTCGTTAAGCACGCTCCACGGGTACCCGATCGACGTGCTGAAGATCGACCAGGCCTTCATCCGTGTGCTTGATCGTGATCGATCGCTTCTGGCGGTCGTGATGTCGATCACGAGCCTTGCGGAGAACCTGGGCATCCAGACGGTTGCGGAGGGGATCGAATCGGCCGACGTTGTCGGGGCACTGCAATCGATCAACTGCACATGGGGCCAGGGGTATTACTTCGCCAAGCCTATGTCATCCCTGGACGCCGAGGTCTACGTCTTCGATTATAAGCAACAACTCGACTCGGATGCCGCATAGCATTGGCACATTATATGGATTCGGTCTTGCTGAGG
>JAJDCV010000211.1 GCA_029260675.1 Phycisphaeraceae bacterium | reverse complement strand
GACTACGCCACGCTCGGTGCGCCCGGATTCGGCAAGGTTTACACCGCGCACAGCGACAACCAATCGGGTAAACCTACACCCGACTTCCCAAGCCCCGGTGCCACAACGCACCACAGCGTGATCACCGAATGGCAAGTCGATCCGCTCAACGCAAACGCCGTCGACGCCACCAGCCGAAGAGAGTTGCTGCGCATCGGCCAACCCTTCGCCGACCACAACATGCAGCAGATCGGGTTCAACCCGCTTGCCAACATCGGCGACCCGGACTACGGCAAGATGTACGTCTCGATGGGTGATGGCGGGAACAACTCGCCACCCATCCCTACCGACCCTTTCCAGGGCGGGCAGAACCCCGGCACGCCCTTGGGCGCGATTCTGCGCATCGACCCGCTTGGCAACAACAGCGCCAACGGGAACTACGGCATCCCCGCAGACAACCCCTTCGTCGGCGACCCGGACCTGCAGCACACCCTCGGCATCGACGAGAGCAGCACCCCGCAGGACGAAACCCTCGGCGAGGTCTGGGCCTACGGCCTGCGCAACCCCCACCGTTATAGCTGGGACACCGGGCTTAACGGCACGGCCAACATGTTCATCTCCGATATCGGCCAGGCCAGCATCGAAGAGATCAACCTCGGCGTCCCCGGCGCGAACTACGGCTGGCGCGACCGTGAGGGCACCTTCGCCACAGACCCCTTCAACCAGAACACACTCAACGCACTGCCCGGCAACGACGCGCTGTTCGGCTACAACTACCCCGTCGCGCAATACGACCACGACGAGGGCAACGCCGTCGTCGGCGGCTTCGTCTACCGCGGCCAGGCCATCTCCACACTCCAGGGCAAGTACATCTTCGGCGACCTGGTCAACGGACGGATGTTCTACACCGACGCCGATGAGATGACGCTGGGTAGCCAGGCCACCGTCCACGAACTGACCCTCTTCCACAGCGGCTCGGAGCAGACACTCAAGCAGATCATGGGCAACGCCCCCCGCGCCGACCTGCGCTTCGGGGTCGACAGCGACGGCGAGATCTACGTCATCGCCAAACGCACCGGCGAGATCTTCCGCCTGGTCCCGCAAACCAGCATCGACGGCGACCTCGACGGCGACGGCTTCGTCGGGATCGACGACCTCAACCTCGTGCTTGGGAACTGGAACCAACAGGTCGCCGCACGCGACCCACAAAAAGGCGACCCAAGCGGCGACGGGTTCGTCGGGATCGACGACCTCAACACCGTGCTTGGCAACTGGAACAACGGCACCCCGCCGGGCGAGGCGTCGGCTAACGTGCCGGAGCCTGCGATGGCTATCTACGGGTTCATGATTGCGATGCTTGGTTTCAGGCGGCGGCCCGGATAAGCTGATAAGTCGGCGGGGTGGGAGGCTGGCATGTGCTTGTGCAGAAAGCTCGCTTGGGCGCTGGTGTTCGGGCTGATCTTGTCACAACCGGCACTGGCGGGGCCTTTCAATCAGATCGTCGTCTTCGGCGACAGCCTGTCGGACACGGGGAACGCGAACTCTCGGCTGGGGGTGGCGGGCAGCGGGTACTTCGACGGCCGATTCTCCAACGGCCCGCTGTGGATCGAGTACCTGGCGACACAACTGCAACTCGCGCCGCCGGTCGCCAACCTGGAAAGCAGCACGGGCCGAAACTACGCATTCGGCGGCGCGAGGACCGACGGCTCCGGGCTGGTGTCGTTTTTTATCAACGATATTGACGAGCAGGTCCCCGACTACCTCAACAACGACGGCGGACCCTCGGGCGATGAACTGATCGTGGTCTGGGGCGGCGCCAACGACTTCCTCGACGGGGAGACCAATGTATCCGTGCCCGTGAATAATCTCACCAGTGACATTACAAGCCTTCACGCCGCCGGTGGTCGAAATTTTGTGGTCGTTAACCTGCCGCTGCTGGGTCAGACCCCCCGCTACGTGGGCACACCAAACGAACCCGTGTTCGATGCGCTGAGTACGTCGTTCAACAGTCAGCTTGACCTTTCGCTGGACTCACTGGAGACAGCGCTCACCGACACAGAATTTTTCCGGGTCGACGCCGCGGCGCTTATCCAATCCGCCACACTCGATCCCGGCTTGTTTGGGTTCATCAATGTCATGGATAAGGCGATGGGCCTAAGTGGAATCAACGCCGATGAGTACTTGTTCTGGGACGACGTCCACCCCACCACCGCGGCCCACAGCCTGCTTGCTGATATCGCCGCCGGCGTGCTCTTCGATGCGCTTGGCGGGTTGGCGGGCGACCTGGACTTCGATGGGTTCGTCGGGATCGATGACCTGAACATCCTCCTGGGTAACTGGAACACTACGGTCTCGCCGGGGAACCCGCTGATGGGTGACCCAAGCGGTGACGGCTTCGTCGGGATCGAAGACCTGAACACGGTACTGGGCAATTGGAACGCGGGGACGCCGCCGTTGGCAGAAGCGCTGGTGGGCGTGCCTGAGCCCGTGAGTCTTGTACCGATTGTGTTGGGGTGGGGCGTTTTGTCTGCCCGTACCGCGCGGATTAAGGGTTAAACAGGCATGCCGGTCGGGTATAATGTTTGACGTGAAGCGTGCGTCCCTAAAAGTCATGGTGTGTTTAGCTTGGGTGGTATCCGCCACGGCGTCGGCCGTGTCCGCGGGTGTCCCAGCGACCCCCCTGCTTCCGGACCTCTTCGCGTGGGAGGATGCGACGCGTGGGTACATGCACATCGGCACGTTCGACACCACGACCGAGCCCGGCAAGGCGCTCTACAGGTTTACCGCGGCGATCCCGAATATCGGCGACGGGCCGTTCGAGGTCTTTGAAGTCACACACCCAAACAACACGCAGGACGTTTACCAGAATATCCACGACTCACTCGGCGGTGTGACACAGACACTCATGGGCAGCTTCCCCGATGCTGACCCGGCGTTTGGGCACCTGTTTCTTGTCGGGCTCGCGCAGTACAACCTGCGCGAGGTCCTGCCCGGCAACGGGGTCGGCCCGATCGTCTCGTCTCACGACAAGACCAGCTTCGGGCTGGTGGATTCGGTCGCTTATGACACCGGCCTGCCTGGCGCACCGGCGACGCGCGTCTACAACAGCGCCAACAGCAACCCGCTGGGCGTGTCCGTTGGTTGGGCCGACCTATACTCCTGGCAGCTCCCCGGGCAGTGGGTCGACGCGACCGGCCTGCCCGATGGGCAGTACTGGCTGGAAGTCATCATCGACCCCTACAACTTCGTGCAGGAAACCGACGACACCAACAACACCACCCGCGTGCTGGTAAACCTGACCGTCCCCGACGTTAGCATCCCCGGCGACCTGAACCTCGACGGGTTCGTCGGCATCGCCGACCTGAACATCGTGCTGGGCAGTTGGAACCAGAACGTCACTTCGGGCATCTGGCAATTGGGCGATCCAACCGGCGACGGGTTCGTCGGCATCGCCGACCTCAACGAGGTTCTGGGTAATTGGAACGCGGGGACGCCGCCGCCAGCCGAAGCGTTAACGAACGTGCCGGAACCCGGGACGGTTGGGCTGGTTGGCCTGCTGGGCTTGACGGTGCTGAGACGATACCGGACCGCGTGCTGAGACACACCTGAACGCGGGGCGCGGTACAGTATTGCTATGAAGCTGCCGTGGAAGAAAACTCCGGGCCTGGGCGGGTCGGACAAGCCGATCCACGAGGTGGTGTTCCACACGTATCCGAAGCTGCTGTTCATCTGGCCGATCATCGCTGCGGGGTTCCTGTTCTGGTTTCCCTCGGGCTGGGAATGGGTGAACCTCGAATCGCTTGGCTGGGTGTACCTGCTCTTGTGTGTGGTGGTGATCCTGACGATCGGGGTGGACATCGAGCGGAACCACGCGGTGTTCTGGCTGGCGGCGTTTGGGATGTTCTTCTTCCTGGGGCTGTGGCTGAGCGAGAAGAGCGGGTTCACGCTCTTTGGGAACATCTTCAACTTCTTCGAAGACCTGGAGGTGCAATACAGCCGGGGGTTCGGGCTGTCGGTGAGTATCCTGTTATTGATCCCGTACCTGACGATGCTGGTGTGGGCGCGGATGCAGCACCGCTGGCGTATTACACACAATGAGTTTGAGCACTACGCGTTTGGCCGGGCCGACGACTCGTTGGCGCGCGGCGCCAAGCGGGTCCGCAGCACCTACCCCGACTTGTTAGAGTTGTTGATCTGCGGTTCGGGGACGCTGATCGTGTACTCGGCGACGGGGCGGTCGGAGCTTCGGCGTATCCCACATGTGCCGAGGATTTTCTGGGTGCGTAAACGGATCAACGCCCTGCTGGAGGCAACGGCGGTGACGCAGCCCGACGCGGATGTGATCGCCGAGGCGGAGGAGCAGGCCGAGGACGACGAGGCCGGTGTCCCCAACGAGGTCGCCCGACCGGACGACGAGTCACCCGGGATCGGGGGGGACGACCCATTGTGACATGCGACCGCGAGGCATGGATTAAGGCCTGTTAAAAAGTCTGTAAAACCCTTGATCTCAGGGCGTAACAATGCTTGACCGGGGCCTGATCCCCTGTATAATAGCTCTTAGTCAGTGCATCTCACCGTGGGATTAGCCCACCGCATTACCGAGAACCAATCGCCAAAGTTGCACACGCGGGGTGACCGATATAGGGTTCTGTGAGACGGCCGAATTTAAGGCCGACATCGACACGACACAGCTTGGTTTTAGACAGGCATGTCGGGTCGAGAAGCATTTGTTTTGCCGGTTGATCGAAGGAGCGGTCTGGCATCGAACGGATCCCTATCGTTGGCTCGGAAGCCAGGACGTCGGGATTTACGAAGATACGCGAGGCGTGAACGGGCCTGAGTCAGGCCCCGTTGTACGCCACGAGGAGGATGCCGGCCCGGCCACCACGTGGTGACCTGGAGCCTGCTCTTAGAAGCTCCTGTGACTCGGATCAATCGCTATCAGCAAGGGGATGTCGTAACACATCCCACCCGCCCCGAATGGGGCCAGGGCGTGATCAAGCACTCCCAGGCCATCGTTCACAAGGGCGCCGCCGCACAGAGGTTGAGCGTTGAATTCGCCAACCGCGGCCGGGTCGTCATCAACACCGCGGTAGCGCCGTTAGCGCCGAAAGGACAGACACAGCCCATGAGTTCCTCGATCACTTCCAGCGGAGGCTGGCTCGATCAAATCGAACGCGGCAACAAGGACACTCACGAGCTGTGGGAGTTGCCCGAAGCCCTGACCGACGTCTTCACGTCGGACCTTCAGCGCCTGCTGGCCACGCTCGATACCTATAAGTACAACACCGAGCCCAGGCCCCTGATCGACTGGGCCGTCCGGCAGACCGGGATGGACGACCCGCTGAGCAAGTACACCCGGCACGACCTGGAGCAGGCCTTCGCACGCTTCGCCCGGGACCGCGACCTGCACCTCAAGGAGATGGTCCGCCAACTCAAACGCAACGGCAAGCAGCAGATACTCGT
>JAJDCV010000210.1 GCA_029260675.1 Phycisphaeraceae bacterium | reverse complement strand
GGACTCATCGCGGCACTGTCACCTCAGACCAGTCAGTTCTGCCTGGACATCGCACGCACCGCCAAGAAGCACGGCACACGCATCTCGTTTGACTTAAACCACCGAGCCACCTTCTGGGAGGGGCGCGAAAAAGAACTCTCCGAGATCTTCCGTGAGATCGCAAGCCTTGCCGACATCCTCGTCGGGAATGAAGAGGACTTTCAACTCTGCCTGGGTGTCGAAGGCCCGGAAGCCGGGGGCAAAGGTGTTGAAGCTGAGATCGACAACTTCAAGGAGATGATCGGCCGCGTTAAAGAAGACTTTCCCAATGCCAGCGTTTACGCGACCACCCTGCGTGAAGTGGTTAACACCAACGTACACGGTTGGGGCGCGATAGTATCCGCTGAAGATGATTGGCACGTCCTGCCGCTGCGTAAGATCGGCGTCGTTGATCGTATCGGCGGGGGCGACGGCTTCGTCGGCGGCCTGCTCTACGGCATCCTCAAACAGTGGGACGCCCAACGATGCGCCCGGTTCGGCTGGGCCAGCGGGGCGCTCGCCGCCACCTTACTCACCGACTACGCCCAACCCGCTGATGAGGACCAGGTCTGGAGTATCTGGGAAGGCAATGCAAGGGTGAAACGCTAAGCCTACGAAACCTGCCATGACCGAGAACCTGCACATCGGCGATGAAAACCTCGTCATTGACCAAGAGGCGCTTGAATCTCACCTGGACGGGCTCATCGAGCGCGTGATACTCCGGGGGGCTGGTGTGTCACGTTTATTAATCATCCCGCCAGATATCACCCGCTTAAACTCCCGGGCCGGCGAGATCACCGCCTACCTGTGGAAACGTCTGCACCAAACGATCCACATCGACATCTTGCCCGCACTGGGAACACATGTGCCGATGACCGAGGCGCAGTGCGTCCGGTTGTTCGGCCCCGGCGTACCGCCTGGCCGGATCATCCCACACCGTTGGCGTGATGACCTGAAAGTACTCGGAGAGTTGTCGGCTGATGAGATAAACGAGTTATCCAACGGCAGGTTCGCCCAGCCGATGCAAGTCGCGGTGAACCGACAACTATTCGACGGCAATTACGACCTGATCCTTTCGGTCGGCCAGGTGGTGCCCCACGAAGTGATCGGCATGGCGAACTACACCAAGAACATCATGATCGGTGTCGGCGGGAAAGACACAATCGACAAGTCCCACTTCCTGGGCGCTGCGTGTGGTATGGAGTCGATCATGGGGCGCATCGATACGCCCGTGCGGGAGGCGCTGAATACCGCATTCGACCGCTACCTCCGTGGGGTCTTGCCGATATCATTCCTCCTGACCGTGGTTGGGACTCAAGACAACGATACCGTTCTGCGTGGGATATTTTACGGCGATGGTGACGAGACATTTATAAAGGCGGCGGAGTTGAGCAGGCAGATCAACTTCGATGTGCTCAATGAGCCGATCAAGCGGTGTGTCGTCTACCTCGACCCCGAGGAGTTCCATACAACATGGCTGGGCAACAAGGCGATCTACCGCACACGGATGGCGATGGCCGACGGCGGCGAGTTGATTATCCTGGCGCCGGGTCTAAGTGGGTTCGGTGAAGATCCGCAGATCGACAGACTCATCCGCAAGTACGGCTACCGTGGCACGCCCAACACCCTCGACGCACTCAAGCATGATCCGGAACTGGCTAACAACCTCTCCGCCGCCGCCCACCTGATCCACGGCTCGCCCGAAGGACGGTTTCAAGTTACTTACTGCCCGGGTACCGGCATGTCGAAAGATGAAATCGAGACCGTCGGCTACCACCACCGCCCTTACGCCGAGGCCGCCAAACAATACAACCCAGCCAAACTCACCGCGGGCTGGCACACCGACGCCGATGGCCAGCGGTATTTCTACATCCCCAACCCCGCGCTAGGCCTGTGGGCCAGCAGATCGCGTCTGAATGCCTGATGAGGATGTTGTATCCAAGGACAAAGAACTATTATCCAGCCCGTCTGAGCATATCGGTGTGTGTCGGCCAGCGAGTATAAATAGCATGCTGGCTTTATTTACGGGGCTTCACATATTCGCGGGGGTCGGACCGTGGTGGTTGAGTCGTTTCTTCGATCGTTGCGCATTGAGAACCTGGCAAGGGTACAAGCTAATATGAATCTCCCCGAATATAGAGCGGGGATCTACCCTTTACCCCGACGCCTTGATATCTCCACATTGGGCATCAGGTCCGACGGCTGGACCTAGATCCCGTGCGAGTATATCGATTGTTTCAAGGGTAGAAGAGCGGGTGGTTCGCTCAATATGAGTGATGGCAGTTCTATGGAGGAGGGCCAGCTCAAATGCTGGTGACTATGCTTTTCTCTTTGCGGGTAGTCAGGTCTTGGAACCAAGGCGCCGCATCATCTCGATAGGGTCGGCATTGCAGGCTAGGCACCATCGGATCAATTCAACAGGATCGATCCGCCTATCTCGCCTTTCGCATTTACCCACATAACTATCCGGGACATCTAGAACCCGAGCTCGGGACGTTCCCGACCGCAGTGCTTGCTGATCCTCCGGTCGGGGCTACGCCCCTCCCTACGGCTCAGCAAGCGACGACACCGCCCCCGATTCTCTTATAACAACTGGACCAAAGAGCCCGAGGGGGTCACTCTCCCAACTGAGCTATGGCCCCAAGGGGGTGTCAGCATATCGGCCTGACCGGCGTTGCCAAGTGAGTTAATGGTAGCTGGGCCCGGCGCTCTGGTTGCGGAGGTTGGCTTCGTAACCGGCCAGGACCAGGGCGGCGGCGATCAGCAGGATCGACACC
>JAJDCV010000209.1 GCA_029260675.1 Phycisphaeraceae bacterium | reverse complement strand
TGCAGCGTTCCGTGGGGGCAGCCCTCGAGTCCTGGTCCTTTTAATCTTTGGATACTCAGGGTAGCTGTCGATCGCCGTCGTGAGGTTGTCGGCAGACGCGATTCAAAATAAGTCGTGCCTCCACCCTTGGGCGAAACGACGGGTTTGTGCGCACATGCTTGGTCGGATCGGACGTACAACCGTCCTAAGTCATACACCTGAGGGTGGTAAGGGAGCGTGCGATGGGGTGCATTTATGATCTGAGAACCGTGAGAGGTGTGCGCGCCAGGACAGCCACGGCCGTCTCGATGTCCTCTTAGATATCCATGACATGCAATACCCGGCGCCGATGTATCCGTCGACGCCGGGCTGCGATTATGGTTGTTAGTCCGCGTACGAATTGCGTTCCTGAGGATTGTCTGACAGGTACTGGACGAATTCATACTCGTTGTTGTCACGATCGAGGTAGTACAGGCGTAGGCGATGGGGGTGATCGACGATCTCGCTGTTAGCGAATCCTTTCGGGTAGCCGGCGTCTTGGAGTCGTTGTTGGACGCCCTTGATGTCGTCGACGACCAGGCCGATGTGGTTCAGGCCGTACCGGGCCTCGGCGGAGGGTTTTCGCCAGCATGTCAGGGCGACGTAGGTGTCGTCGCTGCCGACGTGTGCCCAGACCCGGTCCTTTTCTTCTTCTCGGTGCCTGACGTTGAAGTCGGGCAGGGCGGTGGTCAGGAATTCGACCGTCTGGTCGAGGTCGTTGACGGTGATGTTGACGTGTTCGACGTAGTTGGCCATTGCGAGGCTCCTTTTTTGAGTGCGCCCTTCGGGGGGGGCATTAGTAAAGATAATTCTTTATAAAGATAGGCCGGCCCGTTGACTTTGTCAAGCATTTGCTATATAAATAAAGGATGGCATCCAAGGCCAAGAAACCCGATCGGGATCGGCGTACGCGTCGAGTCTTGCTGGACCTGCTCAAACGGCACGGGCGGATGGACACGAAGACCCTTGCGGCGGAGGTCGGTCTGACGGGGATGGCGGTTCGTTTACATCTTTATGAATTGTGTGAGCAGAAGCTGATCGAGGTGATGGATGATCCTCGCCCCGTGGGGAGGCCGGCCAAGCTCTGGCGACTCACCCCGGCGGCGGACCGGTTTTTCCCGGATGGTCATGCCGAGCTGACGGTGAGCCTGATCCAGGTCATGGGTGAAACGATGGGGGCGGAAGGCATGGACCGCCTTTTGTCGGCTCGTGCAGAGCAGCAGGTGGGCGAGTACCTGGCGGCGATGCCCAAGCGGGCTTCATTGAAGCGGCGGGTTGGGGCGCTTGCCAGGTTGCGGACGGAAGAGGGTTACATGGCCGAAGTCCTCTCGCAAGACGATGGCTCGATCCTGCTGGTTGAAAATCACTGCCCGATCTGCTCCGCCGCCGCTGCGTGTCAGGGTTTGTGTGCGATGGAGCTTGAGGTTTTTCAACGCGTCCTGGGTGCCAAGGCATCGGTCGAGAGGACCGAGCATATCCAGGCCGGGGCCCGTCGGTGTGCGTACCGGATTAAGTGATGAGGCGGCCGCTGAGGTATTTTCCAGACTGGTGCGGCGATTTGGTGTTGCTAGACGCGACAAGTCGCGTCGCTTCATATGACATCTTCGCTTTAAGTGATCGAAAATGTTCTCAAGACACCTGCCTGTTTGAATTTTCTATCCCCTCTGCCCCGGATTTGTCGGGGGGCAAGCACACACGAGTTGCCCTGAATCCCCCGGCGAAGCCGGGGGCTGAGGGACAAGCGCGCGGATTGAAAGCGTGACCCGTATTATTCGGTGTCGAATTTATGGGGAAAGGGCTTACGTTATGCGCACCAACGTGACACAGTCCGGTGTTATGTTTGTTGCATCGGGAGGTATCAAACGATGCTGCTTGGATGCACGGGTTGTTTCGGCGGGGGAGGCGGCGGAGAGGTTGGTTGCTTCGGCGCGGTCGTTGCGCTTGTGACGGTGGCCGTGATCACGACGGGGTTTGTGTATCTGATCGGCTGGGCGCTGATGGACGCGGGGGTGATGTGAATACGCATTCTGATAAATGGTCGTGTGTTCAGCCATGGCACCGTTTTCTTCGTCCGACGGATTGTGCCCGTTGGGCCCACGCGCGGATCTGAGATCCGCCGCTAAACGGCAAGCCACACACTACACCCACGATTCATCTGCTTTCGCCTGGCGGGTGATCGGTATATTGGGGCTCGGTGTTACTCCGCGATGGCGGCGGTGGTGGGTGGGACGGCGTAGTTGTGGACGACGCCTTTCCAGGGGTGGGTGAGTTGGGTGACGAGTTGGTCGAAGGCTTCGGCCTCGGCTTTGCGTCGGGACTCGTCGGCTTTTTCCTGGTTGTTCCAGGAGTTGGTGGGTTGTTCGTGTTGGGCGGTGGCTTCGGCGACGCCGTAGACGTAGCCGTTGCGGACGTCCAGGAGTGCGGCGGAGGCGGTGGAGGTGATTCGGATGTTCTGGTGCTTGCCGAAGCCGAAGGTGATAACGTCGGCGGGGCTGGCGTGGTTTTCGTTGTAGAAGTGGGTGTCGAAGGTGTAGAGCAGGAGGATCTGTGTGTGTAGTTTTGCGGCGGCCTGACGGAGTTCCATGTCGGACTTTAGGTTTTGAGGGAGGATCATTCGGTTGACGGTGGCGAGGCCGGCGACCATGGGGAGGTCGGCGATTCTTTGGATCTGTTCATCGGATTCGACCAGCGTGTCCGGGGTGGTGACGACGGAGTACGCGCCCCGGCCGTGGCCGCGGTGGTAGTGGTTGCCGTAGTCGTTGCCCTGGACACGGGCGATGCAGATGTTTGCGGGGAAGGTAGCGAGGGGTTTGCGTTCGAGCTCTTTTTTGATCTGGTGGTCGGTGAGTTTTTCGCGTTGGTCGGCGGGTGTGATGCCGAAGACTTTCATTTCTGCGGCGGGGCCGGGGGTGGTGTAGCTGTGCTTGTTGCAGCCTGTGTTTAGGAAGAGTGCGGCGGCGAGGATCGTGCTGAGCAGGGCGGTGGTCAGGCGATGCATGATGTGGCCTCCGGGTAGGTGGTGCATTACGGAAGATTGCGGACCCCAT
>JAJDCV010000208.1 GCA_029260675.1 Phycisphaeraceae bacterium | reverse complement strand
TGGCGGCGTTGGCGTTGCGGACGCGTACCAACACGTTGTGGATGTCTTCGTAGGTGTAGACGGTCCAGTCCTCGTCGGAGGGTTCGTCGCCGTCGCGGGTGAGGAAAACGAATTGGCCCGGGGTGCTGCCGAACTCTTTGGATACGGTCTCGCGGTAGCGTTCGAGTTGTTTGCTGTGTTCTTTGGAGCCGACCTTGTTCTCGATGGCGATGACGAATCTGGGGTCTTTACAGGTAATAAGGATGTCGATGTTGCGCCACTCTCGGCGGATGTCCACGCCTCGCAGCTCAGCGCCGTCTAGCTGGACGGGGCTGAGGGGGCGCAGTTCGGGCGGGCTCTGGCGCAGCAGGTCCATGAGGACGGCTTTGAGGAACAGCGGGCCCTGGCCGTGGGACTCGTTGGGGTCCAGGAGCCAGGCGAGGAAGTTGGAGTGGCGTATCTCGGTGTTGACGATGCCCAGGGCGTCGAAGATGTTGAATCGGCCGATGCGTTCTTCGAGTTGGAGCAGCTCGTCGTTGTTGACGACAAATTCTTCGAGTGCTTTGTGGTTGGTTGTTGGGGTGGGTTCCCGGTTGGACATGATGGAGGTGATTGTAGGGGACGGGGGGATCGATTGTAAAAGGGGCCCACGTTCAGAGAACGTGGGCTTCGTGTGGGATTTGAGTTATTCATGCCAATTGTCGGGCTGCACGATATAGTGGTTATATACACGCTTTTAATCATTATGGAGGCTGCGCTGTGTCTACTCTTACCCCACCACCGGCTGACGGGCAGGTTGTTAATGGCGGCTTGGACGCAAAGGCGCTGGGCTGTTTACGCGAAGCGTTTGGTTCCGATGCGCGCAACAAGCTGATGCAGAACGCGGTGACGCAGACCACCGTGGATGACGTGGCGTTGAACCGGGAGGTGATCACGTCAACGGATCACACGTTCAGCCATCACCTGGACGACTGGAAGGTGACGAACCAGAAGAGCTCGGGGCGTTGCTGGATGTTCGCGGGGCTGAACCTGATCCGGGTTGGTGCGATGAAGAAGATGAAGCTCAAGGAGTTCGAGTTCAGCCAGAATTACACGCTGTTCTGGGACAAGCTGGAGCGGGCGAATTACTTTTTGGAGCAGGTGATCGCGACGGGGTCGAGTGACGTGGATGATCGGCTGGTGGCGTACCTGCTGGATCGGCCGTTGGATGATGGGGGGCAGTGGAACATGTTTGTGAACGTGGTGAGTAAGCACGGGCTGGTGCCCCAGGCGGTGATGCCGGAGACGCAGAGCTCTTCGAACACGAGACGGATGAATAGCATCCTGTTAAATGTGCTGCGCGAGGGTGCGGCGATGTTGCGTGGGTTGGTCGGGAAGGGCGCGGGGGCGGATGAGATCAAGAAGACAAAAGACGGCGTGGTTGCCACGGTGTATCGGGTGTTGTGCATCCACCTGGGGACGCCGCCGACGAAGTTTGACTGGCAGTGGCAGGACGAGGACAAGCGGTTCCACCGTGACGGAGAGTTGACGCCGAAGGAGTTTGCGGACGTGTACTGCGCGCTGCCGCTGGAGGAGTACATCTGTCTTGTGCACGACCCTCGGCCGAGCAGCCCGATGGGCAAGACGTTTACGGTGGCGCACCTGGGGAACGTGATCGGCGGTGAGCCGGTGAAGTATCTGAACGTGGACATCGAGACGATGAAGACGTTGACGATGAAGACGCTGATCGGTGGCGAGCCGGTGTGGATGGGGTGCGATGTCGGGAAGATGATGCGCCGTGATCTGGGCGTGTGGGATGCGGAGTTGTTTGACTATGAGGGGGTGTACCAGACGAAGTTCGCGCACAGCAAGGCGGAGCGTTTGATCTATCACCAGACACTGATGACGCACGCGATGCTTTTCACGGGCGTGGACGTTGCGGACGACAAGACGCCCAGGCGTTGGCGGGTGGAGAACAGCTGGGGCGAGGAAGGCGGGCGTAAGGGCTTTTACGTGATGAACGATTCGTGGTTCGATGAGCACATGTTCGAGGTGGCGATCCATAAGGACCTGTTGCCCGAGGAGCTGGTCGAGGCGGCGCAGCTTGAGCCGATCGTTCTGCCGGCGTGGGATCCGATGGGGGCGCTGGCGCGGTAGTCGTGTTGCACATTTCATGGGCAAAGTTGAGGGTTATTGGAGCCCTCGCCTATTTTCTGCGCATCATGCGGTTGGTCTGGTTCTGGCCTAACTATCTTGTCAATAAAGCATTAGCAGGTAAGTAGCTTCTGGCATGGCGTTTGTGATAGCTATGTGGGAGCGCGCTATCTGATGCGCTTACTTTGAATCCAAGATCACCTGGAGCTTGTGACTGATGATAAAGCGAAACACGATAAGGGCGAGCCTGGTACTGGTCGGGCTGCTGGGGGTAGTGGGATCGGCGATGGGGCAAGACGCCCCGGTAGTCTCCCCCGAAATTAACCCCGAGGCGATCACCGAATTCATCCCCCCGGCGATCGACACGGGGACGACGGCGTGGATGCTGGTGTCCACGACGCTGGTGCTGCTGATGGTGCCGGGCCTGGCGATGTTTTATGGCGGGCTGGTGCGGACCAAGAACGTGCTGGGGACGATGATGCACAGCTTCGCGGCGATGGCGATCATCGGGGTGGTCTGGACGGTGTGCGGGTACGCGATGTGCTTCGGCGGGACGCAGGGCGGGTGGATCGGTTGGGACTGGGACTTTATTTTGTTAAGGGGTCTGGATAGCGGGCCGGGCGCTTACTACGGCGAGGGCACGGTGATCCCGCACATGGTGTTTGCGATGTTTCAGGGGAAGTTCGCGATCATTACGCCGGCGCTGATCGCCGGGGCGTTTGCGGAGCGTGTGCGGTTCCGTGGGTACTGCGTGTTCATCGCGCTGTGGAGCCTGTTGATCTACAACCCGCTTTGCCATTGGATCTGGGGCGGGGGATTTTTGACAGGCGAGGCGATCGACTTCGCGGGCGGGACGGTGATCCACATCTCCGCGGGGATGGCGGGTCTGGTGTGTGCGTTGTACCTGGGGGCTCGGCGGGGGTATCCCAAGACGGCGATGCATCCGAACAACCTGGTGATGACGATGATGGGCGCGGGGCTGCTGTGGGTCGGGTGGTTCGGGTTTAACGCGGGCAGTTCGGTGTCCAGCGGGTTGCAGACGGCGCAGGCGCTGACGGTGACGCAGATCGCGGCGGCGACCGGTGCGTTGACGTGGATCATGATCGAGGCGTTGCACCTGAAGAAGGCGACGAGCCTGGGGCTGATGTCGGGGATCCTTGCGGGCCTGGTGGCGATCACCCCGGCGGCGGGTGATGTGCCGCCTTACGGGGCGATGGTGCTTGGGGTGGCGGGTTCGCTGTTCTGCTACGGGGCGGTCGTGCTCAAGGGCAAGCTGGGGTACGACGACACGCTGGACGTCTTTGGGATCCACGGCATCGCGGGGATCGTCGGGGCGATCGGGCTGACGTTCGTTTTGCGCTCTATCCCCGAACACGGATTTAACACACAGCTCTGGTACCAGTTCAAGGGCGTCGGTGTCAGCATCATCTACTCGGGCCTGGTCACACTGATCCTGGTCGTCCTGGTCGATAAGACGGTCGGGCTTCGGCTTAATGACAAGGATCAGATGGCGGGGATGGACCACGCGTTGCACGGCGAGCACGGTTTTGGGCTGTTGAATCTGAACTACACCACACAACACCAAACGCGCGAGCGGCGCGAAGGGATAGACAACGATGAAACTGGTTATTGCGATTATCCAGCCGGACAAACTTGAAGAGGTGCATCACGCGCTGGTGGACGCGGAGGTCTTGCGTATCACGGCCAGCCGATGCACGGGTCACGGGCAGGCGGAGGACCCTGATCTGTACCGGGGCCAGGAGGTCAAGCCGAGCCTGTTGCCAAAGGTACGGATCGAGATCGCGGTGAACGATGATTTTGTCAAGCCCACGGTCGATGCGATCGTGGGTGCGGCCAAGCACAACGGGGGCGTGATCGGGGACGGGAAGATCTTCGTGTTGACCTTGGATGATTGCATCCGCATCCGCACGGGTGAGCACGGGGGCTCGGCGGTCTGACCCCCGGAGAGTCCCCGGACTTCCAAGGAAGTTTTGTACCACTCCTTAACCAGGGGCTGAATCCGGTTATCCTATAGATGCGCATGTCGGCCGTTTGGGCGGTGCGTGCTGGAGACACGGGTTTGCTTTGGATCACGCTCGTTACCGCGTTTACCGCCGGGATCATCGCGAGCCTGGCGTGCGGGCTGGGGGCGTTGCCCCTGATGATCAAAAGGCTGGACCCGGTGAAGCAGCGGGGGCTTGGGTACGGGTTTGCCGGGGGGCTGATGTTTTCGGCGTCGGTTTACAACCTGCTGCTGCCGGCGCTTGATTTAGGCGATGGCGGGTGGTCGTTGAACAGCGTGGCCCCGATTATCGGGGGCGTGCTGCTGGGGGCGGTGTTTTTGCAGGTCGCCGAGTCGAGGATTCACGACTCACCGGATTTACCCGAGCGGTGGAAGCGTTGGGGCGGGCGGACCGGGTTCCTGGTGTTTATCGCGATGACGATCCACAGCATCCCCGAGGGTGTGGCGGTGGGCGTGGGGTATGCGGCGGACTACAACCCGGCGACGCAGGATGCGGTCAGCGGGATGGGCACAACGCTGGCGCTGGCGATCGCGATCCACAACATCCCCGAGGGCCTGGCGGTGGCGATCCCGCTGCGTGGTGCGGGGGCCAGCATCGCCCGGTGTTTCTGGGCGGCGGTGGCGACGAGCCTGACCCAGCCCCTGGCGACCGTGCCGGCGGTCCTGCTGGCGTGGTTCTTTACCCCGTTGATGCCGGTTCTGATGGGGTTCGCGGCGGGGGCGATGATCTTCCTGGTGATCCTGGAACTGATCCCCGAGGCCCTGGAAACCGAGAGCCCAAAACGGATCGCCTGGGCGTTTACGCTGGGTTTCTGCCTGATGCTGATGGTCCAGGTCGTGCTTTAGAGCAAGGTGGGTTGGCACCCTTGTCCTCCTCGCCCCCCTTCTCAGACAATTGATCCTCCCATTTTCATCTGTATTTGTATCGCATCGCCTGACCACCCGGTGTCTTTATTCTTGGAAATCAATAATACATATTTAACTTAAATATGGGTCTTGGCGGGCGGTTGATTGATCGGCGGGTTTATGGGTAGGGGTGGGCTTGGATTTGCTTGGTTTGGGTCGGGATTGGGATGGGTAGACGCGGGTCGGTTGTGATGGGATGGGCGCGGGTACGGTGCCATGCGTCGCCCGTTATGCCGTGTGGGGGGCGTAAACGCCTTTACGAGCTTAAGAGCCTACCCAAACTCCCAAGCCTGACTTACACTGGCGTTTTACGGCGGCCGCGGTGGGCGGTTTAGCCACAGTGTTCCCCCCCAATAGTCAAGGAGTTAGACATGGCCGAAACAGGCGACACGACGGTAGTTGGTGCGGACAGCCACTTTAAGGGTGAGCTTTCCTTCGAAAAGACCGCGAAGATCATCGGGAAGTTCGACGGGAAGATCACCGGCAAGGGTGAACTTCAGGTCAGCCAGAACGCACAATGCAAAGCAGACGTCGAAGCCGCGGGTGTGATGGTCGATGGCCTGGTTGAAGGCAACCTCAACGCCAAGGACACCGTCAAGCTCAACGGCTCGGGCGTGGTCCGTGGCGACATCACGGCTGCCAAGATGGTGATGACCGAGGGCGCCAGTTTCCACGGGATGTGCGCGGTCGGGCCGGACAGCGGTCGACCCGCGTCGGCGGCACCGAGTCAATCAGGTGGTCCGTCCGGTGGTCAGCCGGCAGGTCAGTCTGGTCAGCCACCTAAGAAGTAAGCGCCATGAGATCGGCTTGAGCGTGCGGTCACCCGGAAACGGGTGAGCCGTTGTGCGCTTGGGCTCGCGCAACTTCCATGCCCGAGGTCCCCCCCGGATTACCTCCGGTTCACTCCCGGAATAACCCCGGACTCTCCTCGGATCACGGCCGGCCCCCGGGGGGGCCCCCCCGGGGGGCCCCCGGGGGGGGGGCCGGGGGGGGGGGGGGGGGGGGGGGGGGGGGGGCGCC
>JAJDCV010000207.1 GCA_029260675.1 Phycisphaeraceae bacterium | reverse complement strand
CGGCCTGGCGATGGCGGTGACGCTGTTCCTCACGGCTGTGATGACCCACCCGCTGAACGTGCCGAACGAGCTTTGGCGGATCACGATGGACGCCGCGGCGATGGTCGTCACCGGGCTGCTGGCGGTCGGGATCGTGCAGTGGGGTTTGCCCGCGATCGAGAAGGTCTTCAAGGTGACCACCGCGATGACGCTGAAGGAACTCAACGACGCCAGCCACCCACTATTGCAACGGTTGGCGCAGGAGGCGCCCGGGACGTACCAGCACTCGCTGCGGATCGCGGACATGGCCGAGGCCGCCGCGGATACCATCGGCGCCGACGGGCTGTTCTGCCGGGTCGGGGCGATGTACCACGACATCGGCAAGATCAACAAGCCCATGTACTTCATCGAGAACCAGGGCGGTGGGCCCAACCGACACGACAAGCTCACCCCCGCGATGAGCCTGCTGATTATCGTCGGCCACGTTAAGGACGGCATCGAGATGGCGCGCGAGTACGCCCTGCCCCCGACGCTGCGCCACTTCATCGAGTCGCACCACGGCACGACGCTGGTCGAGTTCTTCTACCACGCCGCAAAGAAAGAAACGCAGGCCCAGGACAAGCCCGAGCCCAGCGAGTTCGAGTTCCGCTACCCCGGGCCCAAGCCGCAGACCAAGGAAGCGGCGATCATGCTCCTGTGCGACTGCATCGAAGGCGCCGCACGAGCCCTGCCCGAGCCCACCCCGGTCCGCCTGGAGCAGGTCGTCAACACCCTGGCCCGCAAACGCCTGATGGACGGCCAGTTCGACGAATGCAACCTCACCCTCAGCGAACTGAACAAGATCGAGAAGTCGATCGTCAAGACCCTCTGCGCGGTCTACCACGGCCGGATCGCCTACCCCAGCGATAAGAAGGACGAGCAGGCGGCGGCGGCCGGCGCTTCTACCGACGCCGCGGCGGCATCGTAGCCGACTGGGAACCGCACGGAATCCAGCCCACCCAAACATATGTTTAAATCCGGTACATGCCGTGGCTGACACCTGATTTGGGGTGTTAATGAGCTATCAGCCGATAAGGAATATGCGGCTTTTCGGGCTCTTGGGGGCGGTTTCGAGGGTGATGCTTCGCCGGTCGTGATCGGCTAAGATACGCGGCTGGTCGTGGTGAGCCGTGACTGATAAGCGAGTCTTTTGGAGCGACTGATTTGAGTACGAGCCGGATGCTGATAGCGGTGAGTAGCCCCTGGGCGAGCGAGAAGTTGGCCGAGCCGATCGCGGACATGGCCCGGCGTCTGGACGCCACGGCGGTGGTCGCCCACGTGGCCCAGCTTCAGGATGAGGACGAGCACGAGTCCGACGCGACCCAGCGTGGCGAGGAGACGCTGAAGCTGCTGACCAAGACACTGGAGACCGCCGGGGTCGAGGTCGAGAGCGTGATGTTGTTTTCGGATGACGTCGCCAAGGCGATCCTGAACACCGCGCACGCCAAGAAGTGTACGTTCATCGTGCTGGGTCTGACCGGCAAGGGCGTGCTCAAGCGGCTGATCGCCGGGGACGTGCCGGCCAACATCGTGCGTCAGGCCGACATGCCGGTGCTGCTTTGCCCGGCGAATTGGAACGGGTCGCTGTAAACACACCGCACTCCCCCACCGCCACGATCATTCGGCGGATGACTTACGCCCTTACAACCCTTTTTTCATCGACACCCGGCCAAGGCTCTGGTAGGCTTATTTGTGTTGGATATGGGTGTGTCAATCCGCAGGGCGAGGCCGGAGGATGCTCAGATGAATACGATTCGGTGGATCACGATCGCACGGACGTTTTTGATATGCGTTGGGCTGACCTCGGGAAGTGCGCAGGCCGCGTTGACGGTCACCGACGTCGGCCGATTCGACTTCACCGACGGCAGCGGGTCCGGGGCACGCGAACTCAGCGGGATCACCTACACCGGCGGGTCGTCGTACCTCGCGGTCGGCGATAAAGACAAACTCCTGCACACGCTTTCGATCAACCTCAACATCAACACGGGCGCGATAACAACCGCGTCAATCAGCCCGACACCCGTTGTGTTAAGCAGTCCCTTCAACGGCGATCGTGAAGCGATTGCCGTGCAGGGCTCGCACATCCTGACCACGAACGAGGAAGGGCCTCAACTTGAAGCCTTTGTTGCCGCGACGGGGGCTTCCACCGGGACGCCGGTCAACATCAGCGAGCCGGGCTTTGGCATCTACGGAAGCGATCGCCCGAACCGTTCGTGGGAATCGCTGGCGCTGTACCCGGTCAATACTTCAACCATCCTCACCGCCAACGAAGATGCGCTGATCCCCGACGGGCCGGCCGCAAGCTTCACCCAGGGCGCGGTGGTGCGCATCCAGTCCGCCAGCGCAAACGCCGCCAACTCGACCGCCAACGCCATCGGGCAGTTCGCCTACCCGACCGACGCGATCAACGGCGATAACCCGTTCGTCACCAGTGAGACCAGCGGATTGGTCGAGCTGCTGGCCCTGCCGGGCAACGAGGTGCTGGCGATGGAGCGGGCGGTCGGACTCAGCGGCTACCGCATACGCCTGTATCAGATCCACGGCGACGCGGCGACCGATATCAGCGGCCTGACCGGGCTGGACGGCCTGACGCCGGGGGTGGATTACACGCCGTTGAGTAAATCGCTGCTGTGGGAGGGCACATTCAGCGGGCTTAGCAATTCCAACTTCGAGGGGATCGCGTTGGGGCCGACTCTGGCGAGCGGGGAGCAGAGCCTGGTCCTTGTCGCCGACAACGCCTCGGGCCCGGTGCTGCCGATCGTCGGCCAGCAGTGGACCGCGGACGACCACTCGCTATACGCACTGACCCTCGGTGAAGCGCCACCCATCGGCGAAGAATTGGTTGGCGACCTCAATCAGGACGGTTTCGTAGGGATCTCAGACTTGAACATCATCCTAAGCCAGTGGAATAGGGTGGTCTTCCCCGGCTCGTGGCTCGATGCGGATGCGAACGGGATTGTCGGGCTCGATACGCTTAACTGGACATTGGGCAACTGGAATGCCGGGACACCCCCCGCCGCCGGATCGGATGTGCCGGAACCTTCGACCCTCTTGATCGGTTTCGGGCTATCAGCGGGTGTGCTGTGTCGGCGCTTACGCGGCGTGGCCGATTAGAGCATCTCCATATCACGCATAGCGTGTTACAGGTCGTGGCGCCGCACGAATAGGCGGTGTCCGCGGATATACATCCGCGGCTGTGATCGAGCGTGACGCCACAGATAGATTGAGCATGTTCTAACACCAAACACCCGGTCATCCACCGTGTTCTTTCCTCAACATCCTCCGTTGGAGCCAGACCGACAGGCGTTGGAGTTGGTCTTCAATATGCTCCTGAACAGCAGGGTCATCGAAGATGAACGCCATCCCCAGGTAGAGGTCGCCGTTGTTGAGTTTTTCGGCGTGGACGATCCGGGCCTTGATTTCAAGGGGCTTCTTCAGCGTCGGGAGTTCGGCGTGCAGGGCGCAGATGCTGCCTACGGCGAAGACCGGGTTCAGTGCTTTATCAACAAGGATCGCCAGGCCCACGCCCCCACCACTGATGTTCACCAGGCGTGCGTTATGCTTTTTCCCCGGGTCCATCCCGGCGAGGCGGGCGCGCTGCACGGTGGCCTCGTCAACCGGATCGATTTTCAGCAGGACCGACTCCACCTCGACCCCCGCGCTAACCGGGGCCCGGTAGAAGTCTCTTAGCTGACCCGAGAACACCTTCACCGGGGGTGACAACTGCAAGGCATCGACACGCACGGTTTCGCTGAGCGAGTGTCTGATGTACCCGTTGACTTGGCAGCGCCCGACCAGCCGGGTCTGCCGTTGAACCGCCAGGACATCCAGTTCATCGCCCGGGCGTAGCCGGGTACCCATGTCGTGGACGCGGGGCTCTTCGATAATCGTGACCCCGTCACCTGACAACCCCAGGACACGCACACGGGCGGCACGTCCCCCCTCTTCCACGGGCTTACTCGACAAGCAGACCCGCACAGAACCGTTCTCCGCGGCCAGAGTGCGGACGTTGTCCAGCCAGTTTTTCGCGTCGTAGTCCATCAACCACCCACTGTGTTGCGGAACCAGGTAACCGGTCCGAGTAGGTCGCCCGACACCAGATGCCGTCACCCGATTGATTTGGATGGTAGGGGCGGACCGCCATGTCCGCAACGCCGGCGGTACACTTCTCATTCACCGGGGAGGATGTTCAGATCTGATTCTCTGCTGGAGACCCACGCTGGCCCGTCCCCGCCAAACCCGTCGCCGAACTCGCACACGTCTGCTACCGCCAAGACGCCGGCGCGAGATAAGCCGACGGCTGACCTGGACGGTCATCGTCCTGCAGGCTGCGTTGCTGCTGACACTGGCAGTCACCCCCACCGACCCTCCGTCGGGCCCGCACCTGCTGCGGCTGCTGTGGGCCTGGATGCACCGGCCGACGTTCTACCCGCTGGTGGCATTACTGATCGGCGGGCCGACGCTGACCTGGATCGCCTGGCGCACCCCCGGCAAGCACCGGATCACGCTCGCTTGCGCCTGGGGGGTCTTCCTTATTATCCTGATCGGCGCGTTTGGCGAACGGACCACGGTGATGCTGCGCGTTTTGTGGTGGCAGGTGAACCAATAACTAACCGGCT
>JAJDCV010000206.1 GCA_029260675.1 Phycisphaeraceae bacterium | reverse complement strand
GGCGTCGATCATGACGGATGTGTTGTGGTAGACCCCGGGGGCGCGTTTTTCGAAGAGGCTGGCGGAGAGTTCGACGCGGAGCTCTTTGGCGAGATCGCAGAGTGTCTGGCTGGTTGGGCCGGGGATCGGCTCGGCGAGGTCGAAGCGGGATTCGTCCTGGGCCTGGGGAAAGTAGCTGGCGGTGAAGAGCTCCTGGGTGGCGATGAGCTGGGCGCCTTGGCCGGCGGCGTCGCGGATCATGTCGATAGCGGTGGCGAGGTTCTGCTCACGGGACGCGCCGACCGGGCAGGCGTGCTGGATCAGGCCGAGTTTGATGTTTCGCTTGTCCGACACGCGGGGGCGCTCCTTGGTTTATGATAGGCGTATCGTCAATATGTTACGCCCGCTGGAGTGTGCGGCAAAACCCCGATGCCATCGACCGGCCCTACGCCTGCCCCTTACCCCCCTACCGACATGCTAAAGCTACCCACTATCGGAATCGTCTCGCCTTGCTCCGTGACCCCGCGGGTGGAGTTGGCACTGGGCGTCGACCGTCTGACCGATGCGGGGTTTGAGGTGCGCGTCCACCGGCAGTGTGCGGCGCAGCATTACTGGCTTGCGGGGGATGACAAGGCGCGGGCGGAGGCGTTTTTTGAATATGCACAGGCCCCGGAGATTGACGTGCTGTGGTCGGCGCGGGGCGGGTCCGGTGCGCCCAGGTTGCTGCCGATCTTGGATGAGCTGACAGCGCAGCACGGCAAGCCGCCAAAGAAACTGCTGGCGGGGTATTCGGATGTGACGGCGATTCATCACTACGTCCACACGCGCTGGGGGTGGGACACGATGCACGCCTCGATGCCGGCCAGCGATTTCTACGACATCAGCGAAGACCACTTCAAGGCGACGCTGGACCTGGTCTGCAAGAAGCGGATCGCGATGCCCTGGCGAGACAGCCCGATGAAATTCCTGACCCCCCCACCGGTTGCGACGATCCGGGGGGAGCTGGTCGGGGGGAACCTGGCGGTGTGGAATTACCTGACGGGGACGCCCTACCAGCCGAGGGATATGGTGGGGAAGTTTTTGTTTTTCGAGGACCTAAGCGAGGGGTACTACCGGATCGACGCGATGCTCAACCAGATCGAGCAGGCCGGGGGATTGGCGGGGATCGGCGGGATTGTGCTGGGCGAGTTCAGCGCGTGTGATGATGATGTGGCCCGGGTGCTGAAAGATAAGCCCGCGGCGGGACAGGTCCGTGAGGCGCTCAAAGACAAGGGCAAGCAGGAAACGATCCCGCTACGGCCGACGATCGGTGAGCTGGATGCGTTGACTGAGATTTTTGCGAGGCGCGGTGAGAAGCACGGGTATCCGGTGGGGTATAAGCTGCCGGTCGGTCACGGGCCGACGTATGCGCCGCTGCCATTGAATGCGGGGTATGAATTGACGCCGGGGGGTGGGTTTGAGTTGGTTAAATGGGGTTGGTTGGACGGGTAGGTGGTGTGCCCACGTTCAGAGAACGTGGGCTTCGTTGTCGAGCGGGGTGTGGGGTAGCGTGACAAGTCGCGGCGCTTCGTAGGGGCATTTCGAAAAATTTAATCGGGCAATGCACTCATATCCGGTTGCGGTGGGTCAATCGGTTTTAGACGGTTGGTACTCGCGCATGACGAGCATGACGGCCTCGTCCTGTAGTTTTTCGTAGGGCTTGGCGGTGCCGGTGAACCCGTTGTAGAGGATGGAGAAGATGACGGTCGGTCCGGCGTCGGTCTGGATGTAGCCGGAGAGTGCGCGGACGCCGGAGATGTAGCCTGTTTTGCCGCGGACCCGGCCGGGGACGTCGGTGAAGCGTTTTTTGATCGTGCCGTCGACGCCGCCGATGGTGAGGCTGTTGAAAAAGATTTCGGCGTCGGGGTGTTTGTGCATGTAGAGCAGCAGCGAGGAGATCATCTTGGTGGTGACGCGGTTGTTGTGGCTGAGGCCCGAGCCATCGGCGACGACCAGGGGGTGACTGTTGATGTTGGCTTTCTTTAGAAGTTCCTTGATCGCCAGCTTGCCGTTGAGCCAGGACCCGGGCTCGTCGGTGTCGTGTTTGAGCTGGTAGTCCCGGCCGGTGTCTTTGCAGATCATCTCGGCGAAAAGATTCTGGCTGGGCTTGTTGATGCGGGCGAGGATATCTTCGATGCGAGACTCGTGGATGGCGACGGTTTTGTCTTCCGTGGGGATGAGTTGGCCGTCGAGGTGGTCGTCTGCGCGTCGGATCGATCCTTGGACTTCGATGCCGTGGGTCTTGAGGTGTGTCTTGAGCGCATCGGCGAAGAACGCGCCGGGGTTTTCGACGGGTTTACTTTTCAGCGTTGCTTCTTTGGTGACGGGCCCACTGATCTCGTAGATGTTTCCGCCGGGGAGCTTGACGATGGCGGGCTGGTGCTCGTCACCGCCGGAGATGGTGTTGTTGATGACGGTGATGTTTTTCACCGGTGGCATGACGGTGTAGTTGGCGGGGCTGGCTTCATCGGCTGGGGTGACGGTGATGTCGACGCAGTTGTCGTTGAACGCCAGGCCGGAGACGGGGGCGGCGTACCAGTGCAGCAGGTCGTCGGGCCACCAGGTGGCGTGGAGCTGGAAGTCATCCAGAGCGCGGTCGTCGTAGACCAGGTCGCCTTTGATCTCGGTGACGCCGCGGTCCTTGAGTGCTTGTGCCCAGTTTTCGAGGATGGTGGTGGTGTTGCCGCCGTGGTTTTTGGCGATGACGGGGTCGCCTGTCGCGGGGTCGCCGGTGCCGATGATCCAGAGGTCGTCGCCGTCGATGGCGAGGTAGGTCTTGAAGGTGTGGCCTGCGCCGAAGTGGTCCAGGCCGGTGGCGCTGATCAGCAGCTTCATGTTGCTTGCGGGCTTGAAGGGGTAGTCGGTGTTGTCGGTTTCAAAAAGCACCCTGCCGGAGGGGACTTCCAGGAACCGGGCGGAGACGAGCGCCCCGGTGTCGTCGAGTCGGTGGAGGATGGTGTCGATCTTCTGCGTGAGATCGGGCTGGGCTGATTTCTTGACGCCTCGGCCCCAGGAGCAGCCGGGCAGAAGCGCCAGGACCAAGGTGAGCGCCAACACGGCGGTTCGGTGATTCCGCGAGGCACGTCGGTCGGCTGAGTAGCTGAATTTCATTAGTTGTACCTGGTGTGAAAACTGAGGTGAGGATCAGCCGAACCAGAATCGGATGATGTAGACGCTGAGGAAGATCGCCAGGACGTCGGCGATCAGGCCGGCGGGCAGCGCGTGGCGGGTTTTCTTGATGTTGACCGCGCCGAAGTAGACGGCGAGGATGTAGAAGGTGGTTTCGGTTGAGCCGAACATGGTGCCGGCCATGCGGGTGATGATGGAATCGGTGCCGTACACCTGTGCGAGGTCGGCGACGACGCCGGCAGAGCCTCCCCCGGTGAGGGGGCGGATGATGGCCATGGGCAGGACTTCGGGCGGGAACCCGATCATGGTGAGTGCCGGGCGGAGCCATTCTTCCATCGCGTACATCGCACCGGAAGCGCGGAACATGTTGATCGCCACGAAGATCGCGACGAGGTAGGGGATGATCATCACGCCGACCTTGAAGCCTTCCTTGGCTCCCTCGACGAAGGATTCGTAAACCGACACCCGCTTGAACATGCCGTATAGCGGGATGGCGATGACGATCAGGGGGATCACGACCGCGGAGAAGTAGCTCTGGTAGATGCGGATCTCTTCCATCATGCCGCACCCCCCTTCTGAGCATTAGGGTTGTTCGGCCGCATGGGGTCGGTCTTCCTGAACGTCTTCATCCTGCCCAGGAGCTTGGCAGCGGTGATGGCGACGACGAGCGAGACGAGCGTGACCAGGAAGATCGGGAGGAAGAGGTCCGCGGCGGCAAGGCCCAGGACCGCGATCAGGGTGACCGGGGGGAGCAGCTGGACGCTGGCGGTGTTCATCGCCAGGAGCATGACCATGCTGTCGGTGGCGGTGTCTTTTTCTTTATTCAGTTCCTGGAGCGATTCCATCGCCTTGATGCCAAGCGGTGTCGCGGCGTTACCCAGGGCGAGCATGTTGGCGGCGAGGTTCACGGCGATCAGACCCAGGGCCGGGTGGTCCTTGGGGATCTGCGGGAACAAGGGGCCGAGGATCGGACGGACCAGTTTGACAAAGATGTCGATCAGACCCGAGTCTTCCGCGATCTTCATCAGCCCCATCCATAAGGCGATCACACCCATCAGTCCGATCCCGAACATCACGGCGCTTTGTGCCTGATCGAACATGACGGTGGAGACTTCACGGACTTTGATGAAGCCGACGTGGCCGAACTCGACCGTAGCGGTCACCTGCCCGGGGTTGTTCAGGTCGACAACCCAGCCGTCGAGGTAGGCGGGGAGTTGGTCGTTGTCGTTCTTGGTCGACTCGAAGATGACGTCCAGGGGCGCGGGGAGGGCGGCGGGGACGGTAAGTTGCAGCTCGCGGCCTCGGGTGGTGGCGACCAGCTTCGCTTGCATCGGTTCTGAGAAGAAGGTTTCGATACGCTCTAATGCATCGGCACCCTCATCAGAACTCAGCGTGATTCCCATGGCCGTCAAGGGATCGAAAAAGGAGAGGAAGTCTGCTGGATTGATCTTCACCGTCACGTCGATGGGGTCGGGGTCTTGCAGTTCATCGTACCCCGGCGGGAGTCCGTCGATCTGTACGCTGAGCGCTTCGCCGTTGCGGAAGCGGTCGTCTTTGAAGTCGTTGCCGTCTTGCCAGAGTGCGAAGACGACGCTGATGATGATCAGGCCGGCCCAGATGTAGTTCAGCATGAGATTACTATGTCCCTGATCGGTGGTGGGTGCAAGGCCGGTGCCTGCCTGTCATGGATGTGGCCGAACGGCCGGTGAGGATCATGGGGATGCCGGGAACAATCCGGCGTCGGGCGTTAATCGCGGTCCCACTTGTTTTCTTCGAG
>JAJDCV010000205.1 GCA_029260675.1 Phycisphaeraceae bacterium | reverse complement strand
GTCACGTACACCCTCGGCTACCGCCCGCCTCACGTCTTCATCCATCAGCCGGGGCACCTGGTCCATCGGCAACTCGATCCGCGCAACCCGCCCGTGATGCCGGACCCGGTACCCGATGAATCCAAGACCACGCAACACGTCCTCCGCACGCTCGATCTGGCTGAGCAACTCCGGTGTCACCTCGCTGCCATACGGAACCCGGCTGGCCAGGCACGCCGCCGCCGGCTTGTCCCAGTTCGGCAGGCCCATCTCCCTCGCAACACGACGCACGTCTTCCTTACCCAACCGGGCCTCGATTAGCGGCGAGATCACCTCGGCTTCGTCGGCCGCTATCAGCCCCGGGCGATGATCGCCCAGGTCGTCGCGGTTGGTCCCGTTGGCGATATAACGATAGCCCCGTTCCTGGGCCAATCGCTTTAGTGCATCGTAAAGATGTGTCTTGCAGAAATAACAGCGGTCCCCCTCGTTAGCGCGATACCCCCGGTCGTCCTGTTCCCCGGGCTTGACTTCGATCAGTTCAAGGTCCAACTCCCCCGCCGTCTGCCGGGCCAGCTCGAACTCATAACGCGGCAGCGATGGCGAATCCCCGATCACCGCCAGCGAGTGCTCCCTGCCCAGCACCCGCCTGGCCACCGCCGCGACCAGTGTTGAATCCACACCACCCGAGTAAGCCGTGATCACACGCCCCCGCCCAAGCAGCGCCGCTTCCAGTCGGCTAAGCATCGCAGAATTTTCAGGATAGGACGTATCGGTAGACATAGGAACATTCTAGGCCATTCGGTACCGGGCTCCCATCCCAAGCACCGCCAACGCCACGAATTCTCACTTAAACCACCTGACGTGTTTGACTTGCCCCACGGTCCGATCTACGCTTCCGCCAAGGGAACACAGAAGAGGGTATTAACTTCTGTTGTGTCGGCCTGACACACCCGAATCAAGCCTAACCGCAAAGATGGAGCGCCCTGATATGTTGACCGTTGGAGATTCCTTCCCCCAATTCCACTCCCAGGCCTGCTCGGGCCTGACCCTCGAAGACCTGACCGTGATCCAGACCGGCGACTACGAAGGCCGCTGGAAGTTGTTCCTTTTCTATCCCAAGGACTTCACCTTCGTCTGCCCCACCGAGTTGATCGACTTCGCCAATGCCGCCCCCAAGTTCGACCAGCGCAACGTCGTCCTGATCGGCGGCAGCACCGACAACGAGTTCTCCCATATGGCCTGGCGTCACTCGCACCCCGGGCTCAAGGACCTGCCCTACCCGCTGATCGCGGCCCAGAAGCTCGCCGCGGACCTGGGCATCCTCGATGCCAAGGAAAACGTCTGCCTACGCGCCTCGTTCCTGGTAGACCCCGAGGGCGTGATCCAGTGGGTCAGCGTCAACAACCTCTCGGTCGGCCGAAGCGTCGACGAGGCCCTGCGTGTGATCGACGCGGTGCAGAGCGGCGAGCTGTGCGCCTGCGGCTGGAGCCCCGGCGAAGACCACGTGACAACCGAGTAACCACTGTTTAAGCGTCATCCGACCATCCATTGCACAGTTGCCCTATGAAGCGACGCGACTTGTCGCGGCAGAAGACCCTCGCCGCACAACTCCTGAATCGCGACTTAACGACACGCTGTGTTGCTCCAGGACTACAACCGGCACAACCCGCAAAGCCCCCGGTTGGGCGGGCTCTGCTTTCAACACACATAATCCGTTGAGAGATAGACCATTACCGGCTTTGCCCGGCAAACCATGCCCACGGAGCAGGCCACGGCACCCGATTAGCTAACCTAAGGGTGATGCGTGCCAACCATCTTTCAGCCCTGTCGCTCTGTCTTGTCGGCCTGCTGGCCTTGGCCGGCTGTCAGCAGACACAACCCCGCGCAGTGAACGTCGACCTGGGTCCACAATTGGATGCCGACGGACAACGCCGCTCGGTCGTGTTGGATACCCCCTTGCAACACCACATCGACTCCCGCAAGGCCTATCCAGAAAGCCTCCCCTGGTATACCGCACGCAACGACCTCTCACCCGCCGCAACCTCGGGCTACCGCCTGCCGACCGTCCAGAGCAGCGTCACCATCACACGCGACCGCCAATACAACAGCCACGGCCAGGTACGCGATCAGTTCTACTCGACGACCTATCGCCGTGAATACCGTGAAGCCGTCCGCTGAATCAGCCCATCAACGCATCCCCCAAGACGCGCGGATCTAATCTCATCCCTGCTACAATTAGCGAACGCTTTGCCATACTCAGGTGCACAGCTTACCTCCCAGCGCCAGTGCGAATACACCCGATGGAATTGAGCATCCAGCAACTTCAGGGAAACATCACCCTCATCACGCTCGACGGCGGCCTGGATAACGCCACCCTGCGGGCGCTGCGCAACAGCATCGACAAGTTGCTCCACGCCGGACATTGCAGGATCATCATCGACTGCGCGAAACTCGCCTTCGTTTCGTCCGCCGGGATCGGTACGCTGGTTTCACTGCACCGCCAGATCAAAGACGCCGGGGGGAACGCCGGGGAACGCTCCGGGGGCAACTCCGCGGGTGAACTTTGGATCGCAGGCGTAACCGGTGCTGTCTTCGAGGTGATGGAACTGATGAACCTCGACTCGATCCTGAACCTGTCTGACGATGTCCAGCACGCCCGCCGCGCGTTATGCCATACTCAAGACGACACGCCGGGGTAGAGCGTTTCATTTCACGGGTAACCTCCCCCCATGACGCCGCGACTTGTCGCGTATCCCACCAGAAGACCGCCCCGGCGGGATCCCACACCTTACAACAGATATTGAATTGCTCTAGAATCTTCACAGTCAGGTATCCGTAGCCTGGTCAACAGCCAGAACCCCAAGCACGTGACCGTATCGACCGGAATCGCGAGGATATGACCATCCAACCGACACAAACACACGGCGACACCGTGCCCGAAGCGCTGCGATCGGTGGTCCGGGGCGAGGTCCACAGTGACCCGGTCTCCCGTGGCATCCACGCCACCGATGCCAGCCACTACCAGATGATGCCCGCCTGTGTGGTCGTCCCGATGGACGAAGACGACGTCGCCGCCGCCGTCCGCATCGCCGGTAAGCACGACATGCCGATCACCGCGCGCGGCGGCGGGACCAGCCTCGCGGGGCAGACATTCGGACCGGGTCTGATCCTCGACTGCTCCAAGTACATGAACAACGTGTTAGAGGTCGACCAAGATCAGCGCTGGGCCCGCGTCCAGCCCGGCGTCGTCCGCGACCAACTTAACGCCCACCTCAAACCCCTTGGCCTGCACTTCGCGCCCGACCCCGCCACCTCAAGCCGGGCCACCGTCGGCGGAATGATCGGCAACAACTCCTCCGGGACACGCTCGGTCATCTACGGCAAAACCATCGACCACATCATCGCCATGAAGGTCCTGCTCGCCGACGGCACGGTGATGACCCTCGACCCCTGTGACGCAGACCAATGGTCAGACCGAAGCGCCGGCCCCGGGCGACAGGCGGAACTCTACCGCGGCATCGGCGAAATTATCCGCGCCAACCGCGACGAGATAGACGCCAGGTTCCCCAAGACCATGCGCCGGGTCAGCGGCTACAACCTCGACGCCTTCACCGGCAGCGCAGGCGCCTGCCCCGCGCCCGATGGCGACCCCTGGAACCTATGCAGCCTGATCGTCGGCAGCGAGGGCACTTTGGCCGTCCTCCTTGAAGCCACCGTCCGGCTTGTAGACAACCCCAAAGCCACCGCCGTCTGCGTTGTCCACTTCGACGACGTCATCGAATCCCTGCGCCACGTCCCGGCGATGCTCGAACACAACCCCTCAACGGTCGAACTCCTGGACGACACCATCATCGTCGAAGCACGCCGTAATCCCTCGTCCGTGCATCTGGCGGATTTCTTCGAGGGTGAACCCAAGGCCGTCCAGATCGTCGAGTTCATGGCCGACACACAGGCACAGGCTACGGCCCGCGCGGAATCATTCGCTGTTGCGATGCGCAACAGCCACGTCGGCACCACCACCGTCATCCGCAGCGACGCACAAGGCATCAGCCACATCTGGGAACTGCGGAAACTCGGCGTGGGCCTCGCCTCCAACATCAAAGGCTCCGCCAAGCCCCTGGACTTCGTCGACGACGCCGCTATCCCCGTCCAGCACCTCGCCGATTACATCCGCCGACTCGTCGCGGTTTGCGATGACTTAAACGTCCCTATCTCCATCTGCGCCCACGCCTCCGTCGGTGTCCTGCACCCAAAGCCGCTGCTGGACCTGCACAAACCCGACGATGTCAGAAAGATGCACGCCATCGCGGACGCCGCCTTCGAGATGGTTAAGGAGTACGGCGGGTCCTGGTGCGGCGAGCACGGCGACGGCCTGGTCCGCGGCGAATACATCGAACGCTTCTTCGGCCCAAAACTCTACGAAGCCTTCCGCCAGGTCAAAGCCCTCTTCGACCCCGCCAACCACCTGAACCCCGGCAAGATCATCGATACCCCGAAGATGACCGACAATCTCCGCTACGGGACATCGGGCTACCAGACGCGGATCGCAGAGGTCCAATCCAACTACCACTACCACGACCAGGGCGGGTTCGCCCTGGCGGTCGAGCAGTGCAACGGCCTGGGCGCCTGCCGAAAGACCGGCAACGCCACCATGTGCCCAAGCTACATGGCGACACGGGACGAAGAGGCCGTCACACGCGGCCGGGCCAATGCACTGCGCCTGGCGATGAGCGGACAACTCGGCCCCGACGCGCTCACCGGCGACCGACTCAACGAAGTCCTCTCCCTGTGCCTGTCGTGCAAAGCATGCAAGAGCGAGTGCCCCAACGCCGTGGACATGGCCAAGCTCAAGAGCGACGTCTTACAGATGCGCCACGACGAGCACGGCACCCCCCTGGGCGCACGCCTGATCGGCACGT
>JAJDCV010000204.1 GCA_029260675.1 Phycisphaeraceae bacterium | reverse complement strand
CGTCTGCATCCCCCGCGGCGGCGAGTCATTGATCCGCGCCGTCGTCGAACAGTCCCACATCCCCGTCATCAAACACTACACCGGCAACTGCCACGTCTACGTCGACGCACAATGCGACGAACAGAAGGCCGTCGATATCTGTGTCAACGCAAAGACCCAGCGCACCGGTGTCTGCAACGCCGCCGAAACAATCTTAATCCACAAAGACGCCGCCGACCGCGGCCTGCTGAAAAGCATCGGCCAGGCCCTGATCGAAAAGGGCACCGAGATCCGCGGCTGTGAACAGACCCGCAAGCAACTCCCCGAAGCAAAGCCCGCCACCGAAGACGACTGGCACGAGGAATACCTCGACATGATCGTCGCCGTCCGCGTGGTGGATTCACTCGACCAGGCCGTGCAACACATCAACCAGTACGGCTCAAAGCACACCGACGCCATCGTCACCAGCCAACTCGACGCCGCCGACGCCTTCGTCAAACGCGTCGACACCGCCAACGCCTTTATCAACTGCTCCACCCGGTTCTCCGACGGCGGGGTGTATGGCCTGGGCGCCGAGATCGGGATCAGCACCGACAAGCTACACGCCCGCGGCCCCATGGGCGCCGACGACCTGACCACCTACAAATGGATCGCCCAAGGCACCGGCCAAATCAGACAATAACCACATGCCCCCCAAAGCCCGGTCATGGCCCAAGGCCTTGGCCGGGGTCACCCACCACCTACTCAACCCCCAACCAACTAACAAACTAACCAATCCAACACCCCCACTTTCCGGAACCTCACCATGGACCCCCTCGAACGCTTCGCACACCCGACCTACACCGTCCGCAAGAAGATCTTCAACTTCCTCTCCACCGGGTTCCACATCTACGACCCCGATGACAAACTGGCGATGTACTCGAAGATGAAGGGCTTCAAGCTCAAGGAAGACATACGCCTGTACACCGACGAGAGCCTGGCGACCGAGGTCCTGACCATCCAGGCCGACCGGGTCATCGACTTCTCCGCATCCTACACCGTCAAAGACGCGGCGACCGGCGAGTCCGTCGGTTCGCTGAAACGCGCCGGGTTCAAGTCCATGCTCCGCGACGAATGGCTCGTCTTCAATACCGACGGCGGCGAACTCGGCAAGATCATTGAAGACTCCACGATCAAAGCGATCGCCAGACGATTTGTGGAGGTCCTCGCCCTATTCATGCCCCAGAAATACCACGTTGAAGTCAACGGCCAGACCATCTGCACCATGCAGCAGACCTTCAACCCGTTTGTCGTGAAACTCGTCGTCGACTTCACACCCGATACCGACAACCTACTCGACCCACGCCTGGGCCTCGCCGCCACCGTCCTGCTCTGCGCCATCGAAGGCAAGCGAAGCTGACGACTCGGTAACGCGGTACACCAAACCAAGCCACGCCAACTACCCCACGCCCCCAAATCCCGGTCATGGCCCAAGGCCTTGGCCGGGGTGCCTCAACCAACTCCCCAACATCATCAATCAGCACTCACACATCACACATGCCTACTCCCATCCAACTCATCTGCTTCGATCTCGGCGGCGTCCTCATACGCCTCTGTGACGGCTGGGAACACGCCTGCGAACTCGCCGGCGTCGCCCCCTCCAAACCCATCACCCACGACGACATCAAGCAATTGATCCAACTGGTCCACATCGAAGAAGTCGGCGGCATGGACGAGGGCGAGTTCTTCACACACGCCGCGCCGCTGCTGGGTTTATCCCCAAAAGACGCCAAGGCCATGAGCGACGCCTGGCTCTGCGGACCGTTCGACGGCATCGACACGCTCATCGAAACACTCAACGCCAACGGCCTGACCACCGCCTGCCTGTCGAACACCAACGACAACCACTGGCGGGCCATGTCCGACCCGGCCCACCGCAACGCCCTGCCGTTAAAGAAGCTCCACCACCGCTTCGCCAGCCACCTCGTCCGCGACCGCAAGCCCAACCCTTCGATCTACCAGCACGTCCAGCAAGCCGCAGCCACACCCCCCCAAGCCATCCTCTTCTTCGATGACTCCGCCGAAAACATCCAGGCCGCCAACGCCCAGGGCTGGCATACCTGCCACATCACCGACCCAAACGACCCCACCGCCCAGATGACTTCCCACCTCAAGCACCTTAACCGCATCTGATGCCCCCAAACCCTAATCCCCAATCCCCAATCCCCAACCCCCGGAGCAATCCCCGCGACAAGCCCAACCTCGTCGACGGCCGACTCTTGATCGCCGGGACCGCGATTGGCTGCGTTATCCTCTTCTTCATCGTCTGGGGATCATTGCGTTCGGTCGAACGTCACGTCAAGAACAGCCGCCCCGACCTGTCCTGGGCCGACCGCGCAAACTGGCACGCCCCAAGGGTGATTCAAACCACCCTGGTCAAACCCAACGCCGCCAACGCCCAATACACCTTCAACAAACCCCGCTACCGCGACCCCGGCTTCGTGATATCACCCGATGAAGAAGCCGCCGTCCTCGCCTGCGCTAAACTCGCCGCCAACCCAGACTTCACCAACGACTCAACCCGACAGAACGTGCTTCAGCAAACGGACTCACAAGACAACTTCTACGCCCACTACCTCCTGGCTACCTGGCACCAGCACCACGGCAACACCCAACGCGCCGACACCCACTATCAGCGTGCCGCCGACCTCGCCCCCAAATTCATTGTCATCCGTTACACCGACCCCGCCGGGCAACCCGTCAAGAACCTGCAACTCAGCCGCATCGAGATCGGCTGCGACCGCGTCACCGACGAAGGCACCGCCCTCGACCAGCGCCTCATCCTGGTCTACCCGATGCTCGAAACCGACCCCACCGGCCGCGTCTACCTCCCCGTCTACGACACCACCTACCGCCCGGTACACCTCCCCCAACCCGACGGCTACTCAGTCACCTACAAACCCGCCGAGGGCTGGTTCAAACTGCCGACACGGCTGGGGGCTATTCCTGCACACGTCATGCACGCCGATTGATCAGCCTAAAATATTTTTCCATCAGTACTTACTGCTAATCACACGCCTTGTGCCCATGCATGGAGCATCCAGGCGGCATCTTAGTGGGTGTTAGTTTGGGCAAAGCCTGGCCAGAAACAAGAGCCGCTGGGAGGTAAGTGTCAAAATAAATACGCACCCATGTGTGAATTAGGGTTGTGCTTTATAACATTACGACCTTATAATCTTTTTATTATCCGTCTTCGACTCACGAGCGTGTGAGCATTTCTGAAAGAGCATGCGGAGATATTTGAAACGGGTTCCGAGCAGCCCCAGCCCCCGCAAACTGTATGACACGCAGTTTTATCGATCCTGTTAGCCGTAGCGCCTCACTTCTTGATTGTGTAACAAACAAGGTTGCCCGCCAAATCGATATCTAATTCAGGAAGGTGTGAGAAATGAAACGCCCTACATTCTGTCCCCTGGTTTTTCTGTTTGCGACGCTGATGGTTTCGACTAATT
>JAJDCV010000203.1 GCA_029260675.1 Phycisphaeraceae bacterium | reverse complement strand
CAATGTGAACACCTTAGCGCATCGTTGAGAGTGCGGGTGGTTCACCGCGAGTGTGTGGGGTTTCATCGGCACGTCTACGGAGTCGAGTTCGTCGGGCTTGATAATGCGTTAAGCTCGAAGATCGAGCGGGTGATTGACGCGGCTTGTGATCCTTGCGCCTGCCCGTCGTGCTGGATCGCGGCGTAGATCACACATTGACTAATTGAAGAGACCCGCGTCTTCGCTTTGCTCAGAGCGCGGCGTGGGTGCGCCTGTCATTAGGATCATATTTCTGAGCCCAACGCTGTTCATTAATCTAAACGCTATGCGCCTTGGACCCGCGCGGGGGTCGTGGTTTCGATCAGGTGGTAGCGGAAGGCGTCGGCGATGGCCTGCCAGCTTGCGTCGATGATGTTCTCGTTGACACCGATGGTGGTGATGTAGCGGGTGATCCCGTTGTCGTGTCCATTGTCGCGGACGGCGAACTCGGCGATGACGCGGACCTTTGCGGCGGATTCGGCGGTGGGGTTGACCACGCGGACCTTGTAGTCGGCCAGGTGGACGTCGTTGATCTGGGGGTAGTGGTCCTTCAGAGCTTTACGTAGTGCGCCGTCCAGGGCGTTGACCGGGCCATCACCCTCGGCGACGCGGTGCTCGGTCTGGCCGTTGGTGCGCAGCTTGACGGTTGCTTCGGTGGTGGCTGTTTCCTTGTTTCGGCGTAGGATGACGCAGCGGTAGTGGTCCAACTCCCAGAAGTCAGGGAGCCTGCCCATCGCGTCGTAGAGCAGCAGTTCGAAGCTGGCCTGGGCGGCTTCGAAGTGGTAGCCCTGGTGTTCGAGGTCCTGGACGCGCTGCAGGACGGTGCGCTGCAGGGCCTTGTCGTCCTGGATGGAGAATTTCTCTCCGAGTGTGGCGGAGATATTACTGGCGCCAGAGAGCTCGGAGACGAGGATGCGTCGTTCGTTGCCGACTAGGCCGGGCTCGACGTGTTCGTAGGAGTGGGCGATACGTTGGACGGCGTGTACGTGCATGCCGCCCTTGTGTGCGAAGGCGGAGGTCCCGACGTAGGGCTGGCATGAGGATAGCGCGAGGTTGGCGCGTTCATAGACGGCACGGGAGAGCTTGGTGAGCCCGTCGAGGTTTCCGCCGGTGAGGCAGCCGTAGCCCATTTTCAATCGCAGGTTGGCGATGACGGTGGTGAGATCGACGTTGCCGCAGCGTTCGCCGATACCGTTGATGGTGCCTTGGACCTGTACGGCGCCGGCTTCGACGGCGGCGAGGGAGTTGGCGACGGCGAGGCCCGAGTCGTTGTGTGTGTGGATAGCAAGCTGAGCATCATTGCCCAGGACATTATGCACTTCGGTAACGGCTTGGGTAACCCAACCGGGCAGCGACCCGCCGTTGGTATCGCAGAGGACCAGCCGGCTTGCGCCGCCCTCGAGTGCGGCGCGCAGGGTGGCCAGGGCGTAGTCTGGGTTGGCGCGGTAGCCGTCGAAGAAGTGCTCGGCGTCGTAGAAGACCTGCTCACAATCGGGCCCGGCCTCACAGAAGGCCAGCGAGTCGCGGATCATGGCGAGGTTTTCTTCGCGGCTGACGCGCAGAACCTCGTCGACGTGGAGGTCCCAGGTCTTGCCGACGATGGTGATCACCGGTGAGCCGGAGGCGACCAATGCCCGCATACCGGCATCGTCGGCGGGGTCGATTTCCTTGCGGCGGGTCATGCCGAAGGCGCAGACCTTGGTGTGCTTGAGGTCGAGCTTGCGGACTTCCTGGAAGTAGGCCTCGTCCTTGGGGTTGGATAGCGGGTACCCACCCTCGACGAAGTCGACACCGACGGAGTCCAGGAGCTGAGTGATCTTGAGTTTATCGACGAGGGAGAGGTTGACCCCCTCGCCCTGCGTGCCGTCACGGAGGGTGGTATCGTAGATTTCGACGCGTCGTTGGGTGGCGTTGGGTGTGTTCATGATCGTGGTCTCGGTCGGCCCGGTGTGTGGTTGTGAGCGGGTAACAAAAAACCCCGCCGGTTGGGCAGGGTCTGGTGTCTAAAAAGGATCAGTCAGCAGCAGCCCTACCGTGGGGAGGTTTGAATAATGATCCCAATAATGGCGGAGGCTGTTTGCATCGACTCATTATATCGTCCGGCAGGCGGTTGGCAAATAAGAAAATGTTCACGGGTGGCTCTATAATCCGGTCCCACACACCATACAGATGCCACCATGCCCACACACACACCCGCTGCAGACGTATCCGATACGGTTGAAACAGATGTTGATCCTAATCCCTGGGCCAGACGTTTGGGTGTCTGGCTGACGGTCGTGACGTTTCTTTTGATCGGGACCGGGGGTCTGGTGACCAGTTATAACGCGGGTCTGGCGGTGCCGGACTGGCCGGGGAGCTTTGGGAACTGGATATTTTTGCCTGCGCGGATCTGGGCGGACCTGGCGGTGATGCTGGAGCACAACCACCGACTGACCGGGCAGGTGGCGGGGCTGATCTGCATCGCAACGGTCGTGGCGAGCGTGCGTGCCCGGGGCTGGGGCAGCCCGGTGGCGGTGCTGGCCTGGGTGGTGCTGGCGGCGTATGTGTACCAGGGGGTGATGGGCGGGCTGCGTGTGACGGAGAAGTCCGTGCCGTTGGCGGTGATCCACGGCGTTCAAGGGCAACTGCTGTTTATGCTGGTGATCCTGCTGGCGTCGTGCCTGGGCCGTTACCCCGGGAAGATCAAGGCGGCGATGGCGGCGCATCTGAATACGGAAACCAGCGGTAGGCGTGTGATATCGGGGGCGGTATACGGGTTGAGTATCGCGTTTGTGGTGTTGATGGTTTTGCAGTTGACGATCGGTGCGGTGGTGCGCCACACGAACTCGGCGTCGGCGATCCCGGATGCGCCGGCGGTGTATGGCGGTTTCTTCCCGCCGACGGATGAGGCGGTGATTGCGGAGAAGTTTTACGAGCTGGGCGGCGGGGAGTGGCAGATTTACACGCGGGAGCCTGCCCTTGAGATGCAGGCGGTCGATGGCGAGAAGACACCTGGGGTGTTGGATCACACGCCTCGTGTCGCGGCGACGCCGCCGAGTGTCGGGCTGATCCATAACCAGTACCTACATCGGGTGATGGCCTTGGTGGTGTTGCCGGTGGTCGGGTTTGGGCTGATCCACATGCTAATCAAGCTGTACAAGGTCGTCCCGGGGCTGCGTGGGCCGGTGGGGCTGGCGTCGGTGTT
>JAJDCV010000202.1 GCA_029260675.1 Phycisphaeraceae bacterium | reverse complement strand
CTACGTTGTAAAGGATCAGCCGACTGCCTGGGTTAGCCGTGGCGCTGGCAAGACGCTTGGCGTGGCTGGGCGGGACGATCTGGTCGGCGGCCCCGTGCATGACGAGCACGGGATGTTCATAACCCTTGACGACGCGCACGGAATCGAACGGGTCGCGGACCAGGAACCAGGGGACCAGGAAGCGTGCCGCCATGCGCCTGACACTTGATGGGGACGATTGCAGGATCAACACCGCGGACGGTCGGTCCGCGGCGAGTTGCGCCGCGACGCCTCCGCCGATCGATCGGCCGTGCAAGATGACGCGCGACGGGTCGACGTCGGGCCGTTGAATCACGGAGTCGTAAAACTGTGCATAGTCCTCGGCGATTGCGCGTTGGCTGGGGTCGCCCGCCGATCGGCCGTAGCCCCTGAACTCCGGGAGCAGGGCGCTGATCCCCCGTTGTGTGTAGCCCCGTAACCCATCGGGCCAGTGGTCGATGAGTTCGGCGTTGCCGTGCGCGAAGATCACGACGGGCCCGGGGGACTCTGCCGTGACCCCGTCGCCGGGGATGAACCAGGCTTCAACCCGGCCCTGAGTTGTGTCGAGGTGAAGCACCTCAACGCCCTTGGGGGTCGTCGACGGACCGGCGCCGCCCGCCAGTGATCTGGGGAACAGGATCGACCGCTGGATGGAGCAACCGATCAGCAACCAGACCAGGTAGATCGCGAGGAGGTAGATCATGATGCGTTTGAGTATCCGCCGGGGCATGGTGAATGCCCGACGGCCGGTGCCTGTGGTCATTTCGGATGGGGGCGTCATTTAATACATGATAGCCGGACGGCGTATCAGACACCGGGATTAGACCTTGTCGCAAGGCCCCGCGGTGCCTAATATGATGGGAATTGGCCTGGGCGCAAACCGTGAGACGTTTCGTGGGCCGAACAAGAGGAACCACGCCATGACCACCACCGATCAGGCCCCGAAGCTACTGCACGGCCAAACCTACGACAACATCGTCAGCACCGTCGCCAATACACCCCTGGTGAAGCTGCGAAAACTTGCGCCGGACGGTGCGACCGTGCTGGTCAAGTGCGAGTACTTCAACCCGATGGCGAGCGTGAAGGACCGTATCGGCAAGGCGATGATTGAGGCCGCCGAGAACGACGGCGTCCTGACCGCGGGCACACACATCGTCGAGCCGACCAGCGGGAACACGGGGATCGCGTTGGCGTTTGTCTGCGCCGCGAAGGGCTATGAGCTGACGCTGACGATGCCGGACTCGATGAGTGTGGAGCGTCGAGCGCTGCTCAAGGCCCTGGGTGCGGCCCTGGTGCTCACCCCCGCGGCGGAAGGGATGAAGGGCGCGATCTCCAAAGCGGCTGAAATAGTTGGGACCACGAACAACGCCTGGATGCCCCAGCAATTCGAGAACCCGGCAAACCCGCAGGTCCACTACGACACAACCGGGGCGGAGATCTGGAACGACACGGGGGGCAAGGCAGACATCCTCATCGCCGGCGTGGGGACCGGGGGGACGATCACGGGCATTACCCGATACTTCCGCGAGCGTAACCCAGACTTCCAGGCCATCGCCGTGGAGCCGGCCGATTCACCGGTCATCACACAGACGATCAACGGCGACCCGGTCAAGCCCGGGCCACACAAGATCCAGGGCATCGGCGCGGGCTTCGTGCCCGCCAACTGCGATGTCACACTGATCAACGGCACTGAACTGGTCACCAACGAAGAGGCTTTTGATTGGGCACGCAAGGCCGCGCAAGAGGAAGGGATCTTTGGCGGGATCAGCACCGGCGGGAACATCTGCGCCGCGTGCCGCGTCGCCGCGAAGCCCGAGAACAAGGGCAAGACCATCGTCACCGTGGCCTGCAGCTTCGGCGAACGCTACCTGTCCACGCCGTTGTTTGAGGGGCTGGTTGACTAAACAGCTTTTCATATAATTAAGTCTTCGACACACACGAGGTACTTGTCATAGCGCGTGGGCTATGCTTGCCGACACTCCCGGAGCCTATACACATGGAATACCGCTACCTCGGCCGAACCGGCATCCGCGTCAGCCCGCTTTGTTTAGGCTGCATGACCTTCGGGGGCAAGACTACCCCGGACGAGTCCGCCGACATGATCGACCGGGCGCTCGACGCCGGGATCAACTTTATCGATACCGCGAACGTCTACGTCAACGGCAAGAGCGAGAAGGCGGTCGGCAAGGCGCTGAAACGCAACGGCAAACGTGACCGGATCGTCCTGGCGACCAAGTGCCACGGGAACATGCACAAGGACGAGCCGCTTGACCCCAACCGCTGGGGCAACTCACGCCGGCAGATCATCGAGCAGTGCGACGCCTCATTGAAAAGGATGAAGACCGACTGGATCGATCTCTACCAGATCCACCGCCCGCACGTGGACTGCCCGATCGACGAGACACTGCGGGCGCTTGATGATCTGGTTCGGTCTGGGAAGGTGCGGTACATCGGGTGCAGCACGTATGCGGCCTGGCAGGTCATCGAGTCGCTGTGGGTATCCGACCGGCATCACCTCAATCGCTTCGTCACGGAGCAGCCGCCGTACAACCTCCTGGACCGGCGGATCGAGCGGGAATTGGTCCCGATGGCGCAGACGTATGGGATGGCGTTGATCCCCTGGTCGCCTTTGGCGGGCGGGTTCCTCACCGGGAAATACCAACGCGGTGGCACGCCGTCCGAAGGCCGGTACGCACCGGGGAAAGATACTTCGCCCCGCGCCGCGGAGATGCTCGCCAACGAAAGGGCCCATAACG
>JAJDCV010000201.1 GCA_029260675.1 Phycisphaeraceae bacterium | reverse complement strand
GATCGCCGCAAAAGCGGAGTCCGGGCGTTCCCGGGTCGCCTTCGGGCCAAGAACACATCCCGGCGCCGAGACCACTGACGGCGAAACGATCAAGGTCGGGCTCGGTTCTGTCGGTGCGATCCCCGTGGGCCTGCTCGTCTTTGCCATCGGTTTGTCACTCGGTGGCCCCACGGGTTACGCCATCAACCCCGCGCGCGATCTGGGACCACGCATCGCACACGCGCTGCTGCCGATCCCCGGCAAAGGTTCAAGCGACTGGTCCTACGCCTGGGTTCCTATCCTCGGCCCCATCTTAGGCGCCGCCGCCGCGGTTGGTATCCACCAACTCGCGATAGGTTAATGCGGTTGCGCCGCTTCACACCCGTAGCCAACCGACAACGTCGGTGAGGCAGGCGCTCGTGCATGTTCCGGGATGTCGGGTAACGCTAAAGACCTGCGCCAACACTCACGCGGCTTTGGCGGCCTGCCTTTTGATTTCGGCGAGGATGGGGAAAGCGACGGTGACCGCCGAGTTACCGGTGCGGGCGGTGACTTCGATCTGCCAATCGGTGCGTGGGTAGTTCCAGCGGTTAAATGGTGTGCTGGGGTGGCGTTTTTTTTGGGGGACTTCGAAGGTGAACTCGCCGTGGATCACTTCGCCGGCGTGGACGGCGTGGTCTTCGGCGACGGTGCTGGACGAGGTGTAGTAGCGGACGGACCCCAGCCCGTTTCGCCGGGTGCAGGTCAGGGCAACGCGGACCTCTTGAACGGTGGTGTCGCGTAGGAAGGGTTGTTCGATGCGGACGATGATCGGCTCGTTGAGGTGCGCGACCTTCTGTGTCATATGGGCCTTGGGCGCGCCGATCCGGGAGGCCACGCCCGCGGCGGTCACCGCGCGGTATGCGGGCCAGAGGCCGGCGACCATGTACAGCGCACAGAGCACGCCGGACTTCAACTCGTAGGTTGGCGGGGTGATCGTGTAGTAGTGACCGACCGCGACCGCGCCAAGTAGATACCAAAGAACCGCCACCGACGACCAGCCCAACACGCGGTCGGCGTAGGAGCCGCCGGGCGTCAGGATGTACCAGTCGAACGGCCCGCCGGTGATGGCCACGGGCTTGTGAGCGAATACCCCGCCTGCACGGATCGGCAAGATGCCCAAACCAAGCAGAGCCAATCCCAGGAGGATCAGCCCGTATGGCCGGAACCGTCCGATCGGCAACAGGTACGCCCGGCCGGGGTCATGCGGGTTGTAGTACGCGGTGGAACCCTGGGCCTGGATACTGCGTGTGATGCCCTCGGCCCAGCTACGCGAACCGCTGACACGAAGCGGCGCCGTCTGATTGCTCTCGTAGGTCTTGCCCTTGACGGTGTAACTGAACAGCACGTCGGGCTCGTACCCGCCGAGCTTGCTGGGTCGGTTGTCGTTCTGCAGCACTTTTGCGGGGACGGGCTGGAAGGTACGCAGTCTCTGTTGCTGGGTCCAGGCGCCATAGACGCCGAAGCCGATGAGCAGCCCGGCGGCGAGTAGGAGGGTGAGGATGTACGCCGTGATCCGCATACTTAAAAGATCGTCCATTAGGGGGCTGCGTAACACTGCCCGCCGGGTGCCAAGCCCCGGATGCCCCCCGGATTTCCCCCGGCCAAGGACGCGCGGGCCATAGGTCGGTATTATCGGTTGCATGATCGCCAGGATTGAGGGCATATTGGATTCGATTGAGGCCGACAGGGCTTACCTAAGGCTCCCAAACGGGCTGACCTACGAGGTGCTGTTGCCGGCGTTCACCTCGGCACGCTTGGGCGGGTCGATCGGCCGGGATGTGACGCTGCACACACTGCATTACCTGGAATCCCAGGCCCAGGGCGCGACGATCTACCCGAGGTTGGCGGGGTTCTTAAGTGCGACCGATAAGCAGTTCTTCGAGCTGTTTGTAACCTGCAAAGGCATCGGTCACCGCCGGGCGTTGCGTGCGATGACCCTGTCCACCGCACAGATCGCCGGGGCGATCGCGGATCGTGACCTGGCGCTGTTGCAGAGTTTACCGGAGGTCGGCAAGCGCACCGCCGAGACGATCGCGGTGACGCTTAAAGGCAAGGTTGATCGGTTCGTCGATGCACTGCCCGCCGGCACGACCGGGTCGGATGGTGAACCCGCAACAACACCCTCCGGGGGCCTGGCACGCGACGCGCTGCACGTGCTGCTACAACTCGGCGAGAACCGCGTGCAGGCGACCAACTGGATCGACCGTGCGCTATCAAGCGACGATGCGCCCAAAGACGCCGAGGCGCTGGTCGCGGAGGTTTACCGGATTAAAGGTGGGGGCTAGGCAACTTACCGAGCGAATGCTGAGTGTAAGAACCCATAACACCGGGCCCGTGTCCTAGCTATTCGCAACGGTTTAAATACTCGTCACGACTTACTCATTCGGAGAGCCTATGAAACCCAGGATCAGCATGATCGCTTTGGGCGTGAGTGACCTCGATACGGCCGTTAAGTTTTACAAGGACGGGCTTGGTCTTCCGAAGATGGACTCACCGCCGGAAGTTGCGTTCTTCAATCTGCACGGCACGTGGCTAGGTTTGGCGAAGCGTGATGCGCTTGCCAAGGACGCAACGGTGTCGCCCGAAGGAACCGGGTATAACGCCTTTAACCTGGCGCACAATGTCGCATCAGAAGCTGAGGTGGACCAGGTCATCGAGCAGGCGCTCTCGGCAGGCGCAACACTTGTTAAGCCGGCGCAAAAAGCGTCATGGGGCGGCTACTCGGGCTACTTCAAGGATCCGGACGGCCACCTTTGGGAAGTGGCTCACAACCCGTTTGTGTGGATTGGTCCTGAAGATATGAACATCTGACGCATGGCCACTAGAGCAATAATCCCTCGCTTCATAGCTGCTTATGATCAGATTTAAAAACAGCGCCCCGGCTGATACCTGGGCGCTGGTCGTGGAGGTTTAAATGATCAAAGGCGGTAGATGGCGCGGTCTCACCCGCCCATGTGGTAGAAGAATTCTTCCCTGGTGATCTTGCCGTTTTCGATTGTGAAGAGGCCGGCCTCTTCCATCTGCATGCGTTGGCCGGCCATGGGGCCGCACTTTGAGGTGACGTCGTAGTTAAAGATGAGGACGAAGCGGTCGCCGTGGGGGAACGGGCCGGTGACTTCGCCGGAGTGGACCTCGTGGTTCTCACTCCACCACTGGTTTTTGCCTCGGATGGCGTCGATGCCGGTCATGGTTTGAGGCATGGCGGGGTTGCCCATGTCGACGGCCTCGACACTGACGACGTTGTCGGCGTAGAGGCCGTTGATGGCGTCGAGGTTCTTGCCCTGGCTGCAGAAATCGGCGAGTTGTTTGCCAATGGCGAAGGTGTCTGTGGTGTCGGTAGGCATGGGGTGTTTCCTTTGGGGTTAGTGGTTGGTGGTTAGTTGGTGATTGGTATCCAACCCGCCATTATGATAGGTTTTTGTTTGGGTGTCGTCAAGGGCGGCATCTGGGTTATTTGTTTAGCGGTCAGCCGTTGGCCTGGTCTGCGTAGAACTTGCCAAGCGATTTGAGGCAGCCCAGCCAGCCGGTGGTGTGGTCGCTGCGCTCCAGGGGTTTGGTGAGACGTTCGTGGGTGAGCAGCAGCTCGGTGGCGGGCTGGTCTTTGAAGGTTGCGTCGAAGAGTTCGACGGTGACTTGAGAGTTACCGCCGAAGTCGGGGTTGGATTCCCAGGTCCAGGTGAAGACGAGTTTGTCGTGGGGGTTAAGCTCGATGAATTCGCCGATGACGATGTGTTCGTTGCCGTCGGGCGCGATCATGCCGACGCGGTACTTCCCGCCGACCGAAGGATCGATGGTGCAGACGCCGGGCTTCATCTCGGGCGCGGCGCACCACCACTGCTTACGGATTTCAGGATCGAGCCAGGCGTCGTAAACTGTTTTGCGCGGGGCTCGGATCAGTCGGGTCAGGCGGACGTAGTCGCCGACGGCTTGTGTCATTGCAGGTCTCCTTGGGTCTTTCAAGTAAGGCGGGGTGCGGGGCAAACGTACTTTTTGTACTAATTACGATTAAAACTCGTGCCCATCATTCCGGGCAATTCCCCCGGCAAAGCCGGGGGCTGAGGGCAAAGCCGACGCCCGTGATTAAACAGAATCTGTATCAGGTCTTGAGTTTGTGTGGGTTGTGGTTGGGGCAGGTTTTGTCGCTGCAACGGTCGGGGATGGTCTTGGTGCCTTCCATCATCAGTACGCCGCATTGTTTGCCGTCTTCGTGTTTGTGTTGGCAGCGTTTGCCGGTCGGTCGGGCGCGTAGCCAGAACTTGCACTTGGGTTTTTCTGAGCAGGCGTAGATCAGGCCGAAGCGTCCGCGGGCGGGGACGATCTCGCCTTTGCCGCAGTCGGGGCACTTGACGCCGGTCGGTGTGGCTTTGCCCGACTCGATCGGGCAGTCGTAGGGTTTCACTTTATTGGCCATGGTTACTTCTTTTTCTTACGGACCGAAGGTAACTTTGTTTTCGCGGGCAGCGTGCCGACAAACGAGGCGGCCTTGTCTACCCAAGCGTCCAATTGTTGCTTGGTCGCGCAGCCTTTGGGGTCGACCATCACCCAGCCGCGCATGGGTTTTCCGGTGATGTCCATCGGGCGGACGTGGGTCTTCTTCAGGGCGCTGTCGGCCTGATCTTCGCCGATGCGCAGGACCAGGTCTTTGTGATAGATCCCGCAGCACATATTCCCGTTCAGGAAGAACGCCACGCCACCGAACATGACCCGCTCGTTCAGCGGGCCGTGCTCGGCGGTACGGCGCAGGCGTTCGGTGAGTTTCGGGTCGCTGTGCATCTTTCGGTGATCTAATAAGAGGTCGTACGGAGCGGGTTATTCCTGCACGCGCTTGAGGTCGAGGACGGCACACATCCCGGGCTGGCCATCCATGTAGGAGGTCCACTTGGCGGTGTAGTGGTCGGGGCCGAGGAATTCGAAGTCCACCTCGCGCATGTGCATTTCGTTTCCTGTTTCTATGTTGGTTCCTTCGACGTACCTGAAACTGATGACGTCGGGGTTGTCGCCGAACGAAGCGGCCATGGTGGGTTGGTTGGCGAGCATGCAGTAGTGCGTCAGCCTCAGCTCATCGCCGACCATGTAGTAGACGGTGACCATTTCGTGTTTGGTGCCGGGGAACTCGGTTTCGACGACGGCGCTGCCGCCGGCGGTGACGGCGTAGGTGACGGTGGCGGGTTCGGGCTCGCCCTCGCCGTGGGTCGCGGTGCCTTCCCATACCCCGGCCAACGCGATGTATCGGTCCAGCGGTGACGGCGCGGTGGCCTCTGCGTGGGTGGCGTGTTCCGCCTGGGGTTCGCCGGCGGCGGGGACGGCACAGATAATCGAAAGCAGGCAGAGTGACTGAATTGTTTTATTGATCCACATGCGAGGCTCCTTGGTTGTGAAAAAGTGATTGAGGTAGGTGTTTTAGGTGCATGTTGCTTGAAGCATACCGCCGGCCATCAGGCCATCAGGGGCTTGCGTCCAAGGGCCCTGCGGACATCGGCGATTTGACCGCGGTGGTGCATACAGTGCAGGCCGGCCGCGGTCAGGCAGAGCCCGTAGGTCCCGAAGAAGTCCTCGAAATCAGGCGGGCATACCTTGCTCGGGGTGTCCAGATCGTCATCCGATAGGCGGTCGAGGAATTTCATTGTGCCGGCCCGGATCTCGTTGAACTTCGCTATCAACTCATCGAAGGCCGGGTAATGATCGGCGTCGTTGACCGGTTCGGTGCCGCCGTCGAATAATTCTTTCCACGCCGCGACCGGGTTGTCCTCGCCGAGCATGATCCCGCGGGTCAGCATGCCTTCTCCGTAGGTCAGGTGGCCGAGAATCCACAGCGCGTGGTTCCCGCCCTCGGGGGTCGGGGTGGCCAGCGGCGAGTCTTTCAGGTCCGTGATCAGCGCCATCGTCAGCCCCTCGCTCATCTTCAGTGACGCCCTTATGCAATCGGTAGCTTTCATCGTTCGTTCCCTTTATCTCTTGGTGTGAAAAACCCTATCAACAGCAGCCATTCACATCATCTTGCCCCGGGCAAAACCCGTGCAAGGCGATCCAACGACCCATTCCAGCCCCACGCGTGCTTCTCTCGCATCGCATCGTCTGGGATACGTTCGTGTGTCAGGACAAGTTCGGTGCCCCCGTCCACTTCTTTGAACTCGACGGTGACCAGTGTGTCGTGGCCGGCGAACTCGTTGGGTTTCTCCCACATCCAGGTGTAGATGAGTTTCCGGCCGGGCCGGACTTCGCGGTACTCCCCGCCGACGACGTTCATCTCTTCGCCCGGTGTCCCGAAGCCGATCCGGTAACGCCCGCCGACGCGTAGATCGATTTCCACCAGCGGTGTCGCGATGTCGTCACCCGGCGAGAACCAGCGTTTGAGCATATCGGGCTGTGTCCATGCCAGGTACACCGCCTGCGAGGACGCCGGGTACCACCTGGTGATCATCAAGCTGGCTTCGGGAGCGCGCCGAGGATCGGTCATTCGTTGGGCTCCTCTTGACCGGAAAGCTCAAGGAACCCGGCCAGCGCGTCGAGCTGGTGGTTCCAGAACTGCCGGTGGTGTTCGATCCACTTAGAGACTTCGTTGATGGGTTTGGGGTCGAGTCGGCAGCGGCGTACTCGGCCGTCGCGTTGTTGGGTGAGCATGCCGGCGTTTTCGAGGACGCGCAGGTGCTTGCTGATCGCGGGGGGCGAGATGTCGAAGGGTTGGGCCAGCTCGCCAACGGAGATACCCCGGCCTGGGTCGGCCTCGCCCAGGCGAGCTACGATCGCGCGCCGGGTCGGGTCCGCCAGGGCGGCGAAGGTCGCGTCAAGTGAGGGGCCTACATACTTAACCATATGGTTAAATATAGTCCAGCTTTTTATCAGTGTCAACCCCCAAGGTACGAGTCTTGGGGATTTTTTCAGTCAGGGGGTGATGGGCGGGAGCGGGATATTTTTACTTAATATCCTGTCAATAATGGCTTTGGCGCCTGCGGAATCGCCGTTGATCTGGGCTTCCCAGATCGCGGCCAGGGCCTGCTGGGTGTTGTCGCCATAGAGGGCCAGGGACAGGTGCTCGGCCAAGCGGTCGGCCTCTTCGGCCAGAACGGAACTGGCGGCCTGCGGGGCTAATTCGGGACGGGTGGTTCGAAGCATCGCCCACTGCCAGGCGCTCCATCGGCCGTCGTATCGTTGGCCATGGGTTTCGATCATCGCCAAGACCCGCTTGACATCGGGGTGCTGCGCGGTGGCTGCGGCGAACCCCTGGCCGGGCGCGAGCGCCAGGGCGATGACTTCATTGGCGTCCAGCGAGCGCCTGCGACCGAGGCGGATTTAGCGAATGCGGGGTCGGCGGCGCTGAGTTGCTCGACGGCGCGGTGGCACAACATCGATCAATTTACGTGATATTAACGGGGGAAAGATTATGGTCAGCGGCGTCCGCGACACAGGAGCGAGGCATTCAATACGGACAATACCCATCGCGTGCCCGGCTCGGGGATGTTAAAGGCGGAGTTGGGCGGGGTGCCGGGGCTCCAGCTTTCCAGGACCTGGATCAGGTCGGCGATGCCGATGTAGCCGTCGCCCGATGGGTCGGCAAGCGGGTCTGCGGGCGGGACGTTCAGGTTCCAATTGGAGAGGATGAGATTGAGGTCGGCGATGCCAACGATCCCGTCGCCGTTGAGGTCTGCTGGCAGTGGGGGTGATACGTCGAACAGGTAGGCGGCCCCGGCGTCTACGCCGTCGGCGGTGTTGTTGCCGTGGGCGCCGATGGCGGCGGTGTTATTTTTGATCGTCACCGAGCCGCCGAAGTAGTCGATGGCCTGGTTGTCTGAGGCGTTGATCTTGGCGAGTTGTTGGCCGGTAGCCAGATCGAAGACGTAGGCCGCGCCCGCGAGGCTGGTCGAATCTGCGGCGCCTAGGGTTGCGCCGATGATCGCGACGTTCTGGCCGATGGCGACGGAGGTGCCGAAGCGGTCGCCGACCGTTGCGTCCGAGGCGTTGAATTTGAAGAGCTGCTCGCCGGTAACCTGGTCAAAGACATACGCCGCGCCGGGGCCCGGGAGCGATTCGCTGGTGGGTGAGCCGATGACCGCCAGCCCGCCGGCGGTGGCGACCGACCAGCCGAAGTGTGCCCCGGCGGTGGCGTCGTCGGCGGTGAGTTTGTGGTTCTGGGCCCTCGTTACGGCATCGAAGACATACACGGCCCCGGATCCGATTCCCATCGCTGAGTCGTGGTGAGCGCCGATCACGGCGGTGTTGCCCGCGATCGCGACAGCCGAGCCGAACCGCGCCCCGGCGGTGGCGTCGGAGGCGGTGAGCTTGGACAGCTCGGTGCCGGTGGTGGTATTGAATAGGTACGCGGACCCTGCGTCGACCCCGGCCTCGGTGTTGTCTGCCCAGGCGCCGATGACGGCGGTTGTCCCGCCGATCGCCACCGACGAGCCGAACCTGTCGAGCGCTTCGGAGTCGGAGGCGCTGAGCTTGGACCGTTCGGCACCGGTGTCCAGATCGAAGAGGTAGGCCGCGCCGGCCAGCGTGCTTGCGTCGCTGCCCCCGAATGTTGCCCCGATGATGGCGGTGGCGTCGTTGACCGCGACGGACGAGCCGAACCGGTCATCGACGGTGGCGTCCGATGCGTTTAACGTAAACAGGGTCCCCCCCGTGCTCAGGTCATAGATGTATGCCGAACCGGGGCGCGGTGTCTGACCATGAGTCGGCGCCCCGACGATCGCGACCTGATCACCCATTGCGACTGACGAACCGAAGCCGTCACCTGCCTGGGCGTCCCAAGCGGTGAACCGAACGGTCTGATGCGCGGTTGCACCTTGCGTGGTCTGTTCGGGGATCACACAAGCGACTGCCAGTGCGGCCAGCAGACACCCCCAGCACTGAACCCGGGGAGGATGATGCATGAGAGGTCCTTGGTTTTATGAGCGCCCTGATCGCGGGCCCGCCTGACCACGATTGGGCAGCGGACCCCGTCTTGAGTTCGTCGGTCAAAGACCCGGCGGACCATTGGATATGCGGCCCGTTAAAGATTATTGGACCTGAGTTTGGCCGGGTCTGCGATGTGTTGGATGCGGATTAATCCGGGCCGAGATCAAGGACATGAGTGCTCCGATGAGGGTACGCCACGAATCGGACAACCGGCGTGGTGGCTGCGGATTTAGAAACCTGTGCCAGCGATTCACGGGGATGGGTGTCATCCCCTCTCGCGTGTCCTGTGTCGGAGTGTGGCCACGCACAAGAGCACCAGCATGGAAGCGCTCGTGGGTTCGGGGATTCTGGCGGCAGCGGGAGGAGGCAGGGCGCCGGCGTTCCAATTGCCCAGGACAACGCCCAGGTCGTCAATGCCTACGAAGCCATCACCGGAGGGGTCGCCCACACGCCAGATGCCAGGCACGACGTTCTGGTTCCAGTTACTCAGGACGATGCTCAGGTCATCGATACCTACGAAGCCGTCGCCGTCGAGGTCGCCGTTGATCGGTGGAGAGACGTCGAAGACGTAGGCGGATCCGGAGTTGGTTCCGTCGTCGTCGTTTTTCCAGGCGCCGACGATGGCGTTGTTGCCGTCGATGGCGACGGCGTTGCCGAACTGGTCATTCGCGCCGGAGTCCGAAGGGATAAGTTTGAAGACTTCGGTCATGGTCGTGAGGTCGAAGACGTAGGCGGCCCCTTCATCCAGATCCTCAAGATCGTGCGCGAAGGCGCCGATGATGGCGTGGTTGCCGCTTAAGGCGACGGAAGCGCCGAACCGATCTCCGGCTGCGGCGTCGGAGGCGGTCAGTTTAAATAGCTCCTGCCCGGTGGTGACGTCAAACACGTAGGCCGACCCGGACAGGCTGCCGTCGTCATCGTCGCCGAGGGATCCGATGAGCGCGAGGTTGCCGCTGACCGCGACCGACCACCCGAAGCTGTCGCCGGCTGCGGCGTCGGACGGTGTGAGTTTGAATAGTTCGTTGCCGGTGGTTGTGTCGTAGAGATAGGCGGAGCCCGAGTTGGAGCCGGTGTCGTCGTTGAAGGGTGAGCCGACGATGGCGGTTGTGTTGTCTATCGCGACCGAGTAGCCGAACTGGTCCTCGGCGTCGGCGTCGGAGGCGGTGAGTTTGAACAATTCGTTGCCGGAGGTCAGGTCGAACAGGTATGCGGAGCCTGACGCGTTGCCTGCATCGTCGTCCTGGTTGGAGCCGATGATGGCGGTGTTTCCCCAGGCGGCTGCAGAAAAGCTGAAGGAATCACCAGACGCACCGTCTGAGGGGGTAAGTTTGTGCCTGAAGGTGCCGGTGGGCAGGTCGTAGACAAACGCGGCACCGGTGAGGACCCCGATATCATTTTGTGCACTTCCCCCGACGACGACGGAGTTCTTCCCGACTGTTACAGACTGGCCGAAATAGATAAAAGGGGGTTCCGCTAGGGGAGGAGTCAGTTCAAGCAACTCGTTCCCCGTGCTTAGGTCATATAGGAAAGCTCCACCTGCCAGGTTAAATGGGTCGTCGTGCCAACGCGCCCCGACGAGCGCGAGATTACCACTGATCGCCACGTCTTCACCGAAGCGTTCGTTGGGCCCGGGGTCGGAGGCGATGAACTTGTGTCGCTGGTTGCCCGACGCGGCGTTCGCCGTTGAGATCGTCACAAGCCCGGTGCCGACCGCCACGATCACCGTGTAACAACAAACCCGAAAACGTGTTGTACGACGCATCGTCAGTCTCCCTTTATCACCGCAGACATTCCCTACCGGTTATCCTCGACGCCTGCCCCGTTGTGTCCTGGACACCCCGAAGACGTAATAAATGCCGCCCGGTTGAAGGATGGATACCCCGCCGGTGCGGGAGCGAATCTATCAAGAAACGCCCAAACATTCAAGCAAAATCTGTAAGGGAAATGCCCGGGTTCGTTTGCCCATTTACTTGGTATGACGCCGCAGGCATAGTGTCCAGCCAAGGCCGAGCAGGATACCTGCGCTCGTAGGCGCGGGGATGTTGGCTGCGGGTGGCGGTGGTGTGCCGGCGTTCCAGTTGCCCAGGACGATGTTGAGGTCGGCGAGGCCGACGAAGCCGTCGCCGGTGGGGTCGGCACGGAATTCGGCGGCCGGTGCGGACTGGTTCCACGAGCCCAACACGATACCCAGGTCGGAGATGCCGACGAATCCGTCGAGGTTGAGGTCGCCGGGGATGCCGGCGAGTGTGATGAGGTCGAAGAAGTCGGTGTTGTTCATCAGGGGTGTGATGAAGTTGGCGTGGGCGCCGAAGGCGTAGACCGGGACGTTGGCGGCGGAGTGCCCGGTGGTGGACCAGGAGACGGAAGGGTAGTTGCCCGGTCCGTTGTCCGCGAGGATGTTCAGCCCGCCGGTCTCGTGGTCTGCGGTGACGAGGACGAGGGTGTCGTCTCGGCCGGCGGCCCAGTCGAGCACGGACTGGACGGTGTTGGAGAACTCGATCGTCTCGCCGATATTTCGAATGATGTCATTGTTGTGTCCGGCGTGATCGATCTTGCCGGACTCGACCATCAGGAAGAATCCGTCGGGGTCGTTGTCGAGGATGTCCAGCGCGGTGGTAGTCATCTGCGAGAGGTGAGGCAGCGCGCCCAGGCCGTCGACTTCGTAGGGCAGGTGGGTCGTGCCGAACTGGCCCGAGACGAAGGTTTCCGTGTTGGTGTTCAGTGCGAGCATCCCGGCGGCGTCGGTCACGACGTTGTACCCGGCTGACTGTGCGGCGGCGACCGACATCCCGTTTGCGCCGCCGCCGAACAGCACGCTCGGCTGGGTCTGGTTGAGGTAGTCCCCGGCGATCTGGGTTGTGTTGTATCGGCTGGTCTCGTGAGCGCCGAAGGATGCGGGGGTGGCGTGGGTCATGTAGGTCGTGGTGACCAGCCCGGTGTCGCGGCCCATCGCCTGGTAGTGCTCCAGAAGTGTGGTCAGTTCACTGCCGTCGCCGGGGAGCGCCAGGGAGATCACGCTGTTGTTGACCTTCTGCCCGGTCGCCAGCGCGGTGGCCGCGGCGGCGGAATCGGTGATGGCGGCATTGGCTGCATAGGTCGTGACCAGGCCCTGATACGGCAGGGATTCAAACGACATCGGTGCGCCGGTGAACATCCCGGCGGCTGCGACCTGATTGGGGCCCATGCCATCGCCGATCATGAAGATGACGTTCTTGGGCTGGGCCGACGCGATCGAAGCGGCCAGCACACAGGTCAGGATCGTGACGGATATCGAGCCGGGTCTATATAGCATGGTCTGCCTCCATCTCGGCCGGGCGTGGGGTCGAGTCGGGGCATTATAACAGATAAAACAATCTTTTTATAGGCGGGGTGTGATAAAGGCTCATTTCTCAGGAAAAATCGCGCCATTCACTCGGCTTGATCGGAGAAAACGGGCGTTGTCGCCACCTCTTAATCAATGCCCTGCTCGGCGAGCCAGCGTTCGGCGTCGATGGCGGCTTTGCAGCCCATACCGGCGGCGGTGATGGCCTGGCGGTAGACGTGGTCGGCGACGTCGCCGGCGACGAAGACGCCTTGGATTTTCGTCGTCGAGCGGTAAGGGTCGGCGAGCTTGATGTAGCCGGCGTCGTCCAGGTCGAGTTGGCCGTTGAGGAAGCTGGTGATGGGGGTGTGGCCGAGGGCCATGAAGAGCCCGGTCAGTGGGAGTTCGCGTTGCTCGCCGGTCTTGGAGTCTTGGAGTGTGACGCCTGTGATGACCTTGTCGCCAAGCACGTCGGCGACCTTGGTGTTCCAGAGTATCTCGATCTTGGGGTTGTTCATCGCGCGGTCGGCCATGATCTTGCTGGCGCGCAGGACGTCGCGGCGGACGATCATGTAGACCTTGCTTGCAAACTTGGTGAGGTAGCTCGCTTCTTCCACGGCCGAGTCGCCCCCGCCGACCACGGCGAGCTCGGCGTCACGGAACATCGGTAGCGCGCCGTCGCAGACCGCGCAGGCGCTGACCCCCCCGCCGGACTGGGCGAGGCGTTGCTCGTTGTCCTGGCCAAGCCAGTTGGCTTTTGCGCCGGTGGCGATGATGACGGCGTGGGACTTCACCTCGACGCCGTTGTCCCCGACGATCGTGAACGGGCTCTTGGAGAGGTCGACACTCTTGACGTTCTGGAACGGGGTGTAGAGTGGGGCATCTTTGTTGACCTGCTCGTTGGTCTGGATGCCCTCATCGGTGACGACGCGGGTGCCGAAGCGCATGGCCTGCTTGGCGAACTGCTGCATCATGTCCGGGCCCTCGATGCCCTTGGGGAACCCGGGGTAATTCTCGACCTCGGTGGTGAGCATGAGTTGGCCGCCGGGCATCAGGTCTTTACCCGTCGCCCGGCCGGGGAAGACCAGGGGGTTGAGGTTGGCGCGTGCGGCGTAGATGGCGGCGGTCCAGCCGGCGGGGCCGGAGCCGATGATCGCGACTTTTTCGATAGCGGGGTTGTTTTCACTCATGGCGGGGGATTGTAGCAGGCCCAAACGGGTAGTCGAGATCGGCGGCGTGGCAAATCTGTTTTACCGCGAAGAGCGCGAAGAGTGCGAAGAAAACAACAAGGCAGGGCCCACAGATTTTCACAGATTACACAGATTAAGAAGTGTTGGCTGGGGCCTTTTCAGAATCTGTGTAATCTGTGAAAATCTGTGGGCAAGACTCCGGGCCGTCTTCGCGCTCTTTGCGTCTTCGCGGTTGTATTTCCGGTGTTATTGCAGGTCGAACAGCTCATTGGATTCCGGGCCGAACCAGCCGAAGCCCAGGTTGCGGTAGAAGTCTTCGAACTGTGGGTTAGTAAAAGTCATGGTTTGGGCGTCGGCGTGTCCGTCGGCCCAGGCGGCGTGGGTGTTGTCCTTGTGTCGGAAGTGGATCGAGGGTGTCCAGCGATCCGAGGACGGTGGGCCTGGGAACTTCTGGATGAAGGGCGTTTCCGCGAAGGAATATTCGATCAACAGGTTGTGGCCGTTGACGATCTTGAAGAAGGCGGTGTCGGTGAACATGACGGTTTCGGTGGGTTTAGCCGGGTCGTTGGTGCGGGCGGTGTGTTGGGCGGCTTTGCTGCTTGTGCCGAAGAGGTCGTTACGCCCGCCGATGTAGGCGCGGTTGTAGCCGTAGCCGCCTGTGCCGACCTCGAAGCCGGGTGCGTCGTGGTCGAGCTGGTTCTCGAAGGTCGGGCAGTATCGGACCTGGCCGGTGTGGCCGGTGTAGGAGGCCAGGGGCCCGCGTGTGGGGTCGAAGGTGTTTTCCTCGGGTGTGCCGTTGCCGGAGGGTCGCGTCGGCCGTGCCAGCGTTGTTTGTTGCCATCGGGATCGAAGATGTCTTGTGAAGCCGGGACGTAGAACCCGCTTGAGTCCTCGGCGTAGGCGGTATTCGCCAGTGCGAGTTGCCTGATATTCGACAGGCAGACCGCGCCGCGTCCCGACTCACGCGCCGCACCGAGTGCCGGGAGCAGCAGGCCCAGCAGCAGCGCGATGATCGAGATGACGACCAGCAGCTCGATCAGGGTGAAGCCTTGCGGTGCCGAGGGTTTCTTGATGTATTGTTGATTGGGCATCGGATTGCCGGCAAAATAAAGTTGTAGCCGCGGATGATCGCCCCGGAGGTAAGTCCGCGGATATTCATCAGCGGCTACGAAAGAGCAAGCGGTTATTGCGTCATCACGGATCGTCGTCGCGTCGTTGCGATGCCGGCAAGAGTCAGGCACAGGGTTGTTGCGGTGACAGGTTCGGGGACAGACGTGGGCGGCGGTGTGCCGGCATTCCAGTTGCCCAGCACCAGGTTGAGGTCGTCGATCCCGACGAAGCCGTCGCCCGACAGATCCCCTTGTATGACTGATCCAGAGGGCACCGCCGAGTTCCAGTTGCCCAGCACGTTACCCAGGTCTGAGAGGCCGACAAACCCGTCGCCGTTGGTTTCGCCCACAATTTCAAGCACTTCTATGTAATCCACATCAGGCGCGATAAACGAGCCGAAGGGGAACGCGCTGTCGCTGACGGAACGCATGCGGACATAGGCGATGCTGAACAGGTTGACCGGGTCGCCGTTGATATTGATCGCATCGGAGAGGTTGAATCCGTCGCCGCCGGGTGTGACGTCGAAGTAGCCCGGGAGGTTGGTGTCGTCGTCAAAGGGTGCGGAGTAATTGAGGCTGAAGTCGGGGTTGCTGGTGATGGTGATGGGGTTGTTGGCGTTGCGTGGGTCGCTGATCAGATCGAAATTGCCGGGCTTGATCAGGTGAAAGGTTTCGTCCTGCCAACCGCCTGGCTTGGCGCCCCCGCCGTCGGACTCGATGGCGACTTCGATGAAGCCGGGCTCGTAAAACTGAAACGCCGACGGTGCGTTGCCGACGATCAACAGGTCGTCACCGGGGTTGTTGACCACTTCGACACTGAAGCCGACGACCAGGCCGGTGGTGCGGTTGTTGGTGCCGGTGTTCGGGTCGTCGGTCCAGCCGCCCAGCGAGACGATTTCGGTCAGCGTGCCTTGTGATAAAGCAACTTGTTGGCCGGGACCGCCCAGCGCCGCCTGTGCGTTGTCGAAAGGCTCGACTGGTACGGAGCCGAACACCACGTCCAGGTTGCTTCCCGGTTCGTAGTAGCCCGGCACGTCGGCGTACCGGGCGGCGTGTGCAGGCGTACACAACGCCGAGACACACGTAGCCGCCGCGCCCATCCATCCAATCATCTTCCATGACTTCGCAAACATCGTGATCTCCTCGCCCTGTTTCGCGCAGGGCAACCCCTCGGCTGACAAAAAGAATGTCCGTCCTCACGATGTTTGCTTGGGCGAATGCGGGCCGACGAGGGGGTGACGGCGACGCGGAAGC
>JAJDCV010000200.1 GCA_029260675.1 Phycisphaeraceae bacterium | reverse complement strand
GCAGAAGGTTTTGATGAGCGAGGGGTCTTTGACACCGCGTGAGGACTCAACGCCGCTTGAGACATCCACGGCGGACGGCCGGACGGTGCGGATAGCTTGGGCGACGTTGCCGGGGGTCAGGCCCCCGGCGAGGATGATCGGGGGCAGGCCGGTACGGTCGAGGTGGGCCAATGCGTCCCAGTCGAACGATCGGCCCGACCCGCCGGTGAGTTCGCCGGGGCTGGTGGGGGCGTCGATGAGCAGGGCGACGACGTTGGGCGGCGGATTTCGCCACGGATCTATCTTCGCCGGGTCGAAAGGTACGGCCTTGAAAACCTGTACATCTCCGAGCGATTCGGCGAACGCCCTGTCCTCATCGCCATGAAGCTGAGCGGTTCTGAAGTCGGCGTTGTCCAGGACTTCTCGGATGAACTCTAGTGATTGATTCGAGAACATCGCAACCGGCTGGACGGACACCGAGGCCTTGCATATCTCCGCGATGAGGTTGCGGGCGGCGGGGATTTCAAGCTGCCTGGGCGATCCCTCCGCGAACACCAAGCCGATGTAATCCGCGCCGGCGTCGATTGCGCAGCGGGCGTGTTCGGGTTCACGGATGCCACAGATTTTGATGCGTGTCTTTTGCATGGCGTGAATGATAGGCCGGGGGTTGTTTAGCCGTCGCGGCCACGTGGCGAACCGGTGTTGAACTTCACAAGAGCCGGGCGTGGCCGCCCGGGCTAAACGGAGAATACTTTATTCCACCCTCTCAAGGCGGGCGTATTGGAGGATCAAGGTCTTGGTCCCGGCGGTGTTGAAGGCGATGCGGGCGCGGGTGTGTGAGCCGGTGGGGTGAACGTCGATGATCCGACCGAGCCCGAACTGCGGGTGGCGGACCAGGCAGCCGGGGGGGTACAGCGCCGCTTCACGCCCGGCGAGTGAGCGCTGGGTCAGGGAGTCCGCCAGATCGTCGGTGTCGTCGTCCAGCGCGTCGATTTCTTCCAGACAGTCCTCGGGCATCTCGCGGAAGAACCGGCTGGGGATGGTGGCGTTGGATTGGCCGAACACCGTGCGGTAGCGGGCGTGGGTGAGGTAGAGACGGCGCATCGCACGGGTGACGCCGACGAAGCAGAGCCTGCGTTCCTCTTCCAATTCGTGTGCGTCGGCGTTGGCTCGTTCGTGTGGGAGCAGGCCGTCCTCGACGCCGATCAAGGCGACGGTCGGGTACTCCAGGCCCTTCGCGGCGTGCAGGGTCATCAGCGTGACCGCGCCCTGGTCCGGGTCCACGGCATCGACGTCGCTGACCAGGCTGATGCGTTCGAGGAACGCCAGCAGCTTCTCGCTTAGGCTCGGGGTGTGGTCGCTGCCGTCCAGCTCAAGCTCCAACTCGAAGTCGTGCTCGAACTGCTGGGCGCTGCTGACCAGTTCGCCGAGGTTGGCCAGGCGTTCGTGGTCGGGGTCGGACTTGTCGTTTCGGCATGAGTCTTCGAGCCCGGACTGGCGCAGGACATCTTCGACGAAGCCACGCAGCGACATCGCGGCGATCGGCTCGTCCACGACAACCGGTTCCTGGTCACCGAACCCGGCGGCGTGACGCCAGGTGTCCAGCAGCTTGCCGAACTTCGCCAAGGCTGTCTGGGCCCGGGTGTTGACGGCGGTGAGCTTCAGCGGATCACCCAAGAGCGTGTCGATCGGCTCGTTGTTCGCCAGGGCGTAGGCTTGCATCGCCTTGACGGTCTTGTCGCTGATCCCGCGCGTGGGGGTGTTGATGATCCGCAGCAGGCTGACCTCGTCGGCGGGGTTGACCACGCAACGGAGGTAGGCGACAGCGTTTTTGATCTCGGCCCGTTCATAGAATGCCGTGCCCCGTGCGATCTGGTAGGGGATGCCGGCGTCGCGCAGCGCGTCTTCCATCACGCGGCTGAGGCTGTTGATGCGGTAGAAGACCGCCATCTGGCCCCAGGCCATGTCCTGCTCGTCGTGCAAGCGGCGGAACTCTTCGACCACCCAGTTCGCCTCGTGTCGTTCGTCCCGGCATGTGACGGCCTGGACGGGGTCGCCCTGGTCGTTGTCGGTCCAGAGGTCTTTGTGCTTGCTTCGGGTTTTGTTTTGGATCAGTCAGTCTGCGAGCTCGAGGATGCGCTTGGTCGAGCGGTAGTTCTGTTCGAGCCTGACGACGTTTGCGTTTGGGTAGTGGGCCTCGAAGTCGAGGATGTTTTTGATATTCGCGCCGCGCCAGCCGTAGATGGATTGATCCGGGTCGCCGGTGGCGCAGAGGTTTTTATGCCGGTTGGCCAGCGCGTTGGCGATCATGAACTGGGCGTGGTTGGTGTCCTGGTACTCGTCAATCATGACGTACTGGTAGCGGTCCTGGAGTTGCTTGAGCACGTCGGGGTGTTCGCGAAACAACTGCACGACTTTCAGCAGCAGGTCGTCGAAGTCCAGCGCGTGGTTGCGTGTGAGGATCTTCTGGTACTTGGTGTAGATCTTGGCGACGGTGCGTGAGTAGAAGTCGCCGGCCAGCTCCTGGTAGGCGGCGGCATCGACAAGCTCGTTCTTTGAGTTGCTGATTGAGCTGAGGACTCCGCCGGGGGGGAAGTTCTTGGTGTTGATCTCCAGGTCGGCCAGCGCCTTCTTGATCGCGCGCTTCTGATCGGAGGTGTCGTAGATCGAGTAGCCCGGCGGCAGCCCC
>JAJDCV010000199.1 GCA_029260675.1 Phycisphaeraceae bacterium | reverse complement strand
AGTTTGTGATCGACATCGTTGGTCAGGACGTAGTGCATGGGGACACGGAGCTTTTGCTGAGCCGGGTCGAGGTAGCCGAACTGGGCGAGGTCGCAGGTGTAGGTCTTGGTGATCGGGACGCCCTTGGTTTTCTCGATCAGGATCTCTTTGGTCTCGTTGATCCCGATGGGCTTAGAGAATTTATCACCCAGGCCGGCGTGGATCTGGGTGTCGTTGTACTGCTCGTTGGCGAAGTTCTGGACACGGATGTATCGCGACAGGGTCAGCGAGGATTCGTCGTTTTCGGCGACGGCGCGGTAGTTAAAGCTCTTGGTCAGGCCGCCGAGGAGGTAGCTGATCCGCACGCGGACCGGGCCGGATTGTGCGCTAAAGATATCCCAGACCAGGGCGTTCTCGCCGGGCGGGTAGCTGACGCTCAACACGTTGACCGGTGGCGCGGCCCCGGCCACATTGCCCTCGAAGCCGATCACACGGAAGACGATCGTGCCGGGGTCGATGCGGGTATTCGCCCAGGAGAAGTCGACTTGGTTCGTGCCGGCGACCAGGGGGACGATGCGTTCTTCTTCTACAAGGGTCGCGTGTGCGTGGTCGAGTTGGACCTCGACTCGCTCACGGACCGGCAGGGTGATGAGCTTGACCCGGGCCTGGGCAGGCTGGGGCAGGACCCAAACGGCTAACAGAAATAACCATCCTAATCGTTTCATTTTAAGGCTCCCATGACGGGCGTTATGCCCGGCTTAGTCAGACGCCCCACTGGCGGCGGGGTTCCCAATGGGATAACAGAAAAGGCGAAAGCAGGAAAGCGGGAAATATGGAAAGCAGGAAATAAGAACCAGTGATTCGGGACGGCCCCGGATGGACATTCCGGATTTCCTGCTTTCTATATTTCCTGCTTTCCTGCTTTTCTCCCCCTACGCCCACCCCAGTAACCGGGCGGTCTGGGCGACGATGAAGGTCACCGCGAACGCGATGACCAGCGGGCCCACCGCCCCGAGCGTGGTCCAACGCAGGCTGCGGGTTTCTTTCCACATCGTGATGATGGTGGTTGCGCAGGGGTTGTGCAGCAGCGAGAAGAGCATGAGGTTGATGGCGGTGAGCAGGGTCCAGCCGTGCTGTTCGACCAGAACCGTGCGGAGCGAATCCTGGCTGATGTCTTCGGTCATCATGCCGGTGCCCAGGTAGACCATGATCATGGTGGGGACGACGATCTCGTTGGCGGGGATGGCGATGATGTAGGCGAGGATGATGACGCCGTCGAGCCCGAAGAGGTGGGCGAAGGGGTCCAGGAACTCGGATACATGGGTGGCTAACGGGATGTCGCCGGCGGTGATGTTGCCCAGAAGCCAGATGACTGCGCCGGCGGGGATGGCGGTCATGATGGCGCGGAAAAGGACGAAGATCGTCCGGTCGATGATCGAGGTGTAGATGATCCTGCCGATGTTGGGCCGGCGGTAGCTGGGCAGTTCGAGTGTGAACGCGGAGGCCTCGCCCTTGAGGACGGTGCGCGACAGCGCAGCGGAGACGATCAGGGTGGTGATCACGCCGATGATGACGATGGTCAGTACGGTCCCGGCGGCGACGGCGGAGGCGGCGGTGGGGCTGAACCCGGCGGCGACGAAGAGGACGGCGATCATGATGAGCGTGGGGTATCGTCCGTTGCAGGGGACGAAGTTGTTGGTCAGGATGGCGATCAGGCGTTCGCGTGGCGAATCGATGACCCGGCAGGCGATGACCCCCGCGGCGTTGCAGCCGAAGCCCATGCTCATCGTCAGGGCCTGCTTGCCGTGGCCGCCGGCTTTCTTGAATAGCCAGTCGAGGTTGAACGCGACACGGGGAAGATAGCCCAGGTCTTCGAGGATCGTGAAGCAGGGGAAGAAGATCATCATCGGCGGGAGCATCACCGCGATGACCCACGCCAGGCCGCGGTAGATCCCGTGCCAGATAAAACCGGTCAGCCACCAGGGCGCACCCAGATATTCAAATAATGAAGTGCCCTGCGCCTCGAACCAGAACAACCCGTCGGCGAGCATCTGCGAGGGGTAGTTGGCACCGATGATCGTGGCCCAGAAGATCAGGCCCAACAGCGCGATCATCAACGGCAGGCCGAGGATCGGGGAGAGCACGACCTTGTCGACCAGCAGGTCCAGGTCGAACTTGCGGCGTTCGCCTTGAGCGACGGATCGGTGGGCGATGTCGGTGGCGTCTTTGTAGATCGACTCGACGATGCGGTCGCGGAAGCCTTCACCTAAAGCGTGCCTGGCCTGCTCGGCTTGATCGAGCAGGTCGGCGACGAGCCGGGGTGCGTAGCCATCGAGCTTCATTATTGCGAGCCTTCCATCGCCATCTTTTTGCTGAATGATTCGGCCGGGGCCTGCTGGCGTTCGGTGATCTGTGAGAGCTCGCCGTTCATGAGCGCTTCACGGATGCGCCAGTCGCCGTCGAGCAAACGCATCGCGACCCACCGGGCGTTGGGTAACGTGGGCGCGACCTCGTGGATCATCGGGATGAGTCGGCCGACCGCGTCGCCGATGCCGTCGCCGAGTTTTACGTGGTGTGGATTGGTCGGGCAACGCCCTTCGATCACGTCCACGACTTTGCTGACAAGCTGCGAGAGGCCGCGTCCGGAACGCGCGGTCGTCTTGACCACCGGGACACCCAGGTCGTTCTCCAACTGCTGGGCATCAATCGTGATCCCCTTGCGCTTCGCCTCGTCCATCAGGTTCACACAGACCACGACACGGTCGCTGATCTCCAAGACTTGAAGCACCAGATTGAGGTTCCGCTCCAGGCAGGTGGCGTCGGCGACGACAACCGTGCAATCGGGCTGGCCAAACAGGATGAAGTCCCGGGCGATCTGCTCGTCTTCCGAGGCCGACAGCAGCGAGTACGTCCCGGGGAGGTCGACGAGCTTGTAGGTCTTGTTTTCGTGTGTGAATCGGCCCTCGGCACGGGCGACGGTCTTGCCGGGCCAGTTGCCGGTGTGTTGGCGCAGGCCGGTCAGGGCGTTGAAGACGGTGCTCTTGCCGGTGTTGGGGTTGCCGGCGAGCGCGACGACGCCGTCGAAGTGTTCGCGGTCGATGCCATCAGTCACGCCGCAGGTGTCACAGGTGTTGCAACTCATGATGTACCCCCCGCGTTCACAGTAGCGGTGGATTGTGTCGGCACGCTTTCGATCAGCACCTTGTCGGCCTGCTCGCGCCGCAGCGCTACCAGGCTGCCGCGGACACGGTAGGCCCTTGGGTCGCGGAACATGCTCACCCTTTCTGCGCTGATCGGTGTGCCGGGGGTCAGGCCCAGGTCTAGTAGTCTGCGTCGATGGAATCCGCGCAGGCCCTGGTCGAGCCCGGAGATGACGGCGTGCCCGCCTTGTTGCAACGAACCGAGGCTGCGGACGCTGGCGGGTGCCGCCGCGTCATGCGGGACGGCCTGGACAAAAACGTTCGCCGCGATCACCGGGGCCAGCACGCTCTTGCGTCCGTCGAATGCGACACGCAACCCCTCCGGGGTCGAGCCCTCGACCGTGATGATCTGACCCGGCAATAGCCCGACGGCCGCGATCTGATCGAAGACGCTGGCGGGCTCGTC
>JAJDCV010000198.1 GCA_029260675.1 Phycisphaeraceae bacterium | reverse complement strand
GCCTTCCCAGTCGAAGGTGCCATCGAGGTTGTCCTGGAACAGGGTGGTCCCCGGCATCATCGGTGAGATCAGCATGGTGTTGCCGGCCGGACCGATCTCAAGACTCGGCTGCGCCTGGGCAACCGATGTCATGATGAAGATACTTACGATGAGTGTGCGAATAACGGGCATCCTTGATCCCTCCTCCTACTTGACTTGGGCAGAACCCACATAGACACCCAAACGGCACTCAAGAGCAGCCGTCTGGTTCAACCATCATGAAGGCGAGGGATTGTTGCCTGACGGCCTGTCCTCCCCTCCTTCACATGAGTTTTGACGCTCCCGCGGTGCCCTGCCTGCGGGTGATTATTAAAAGAGGAACAAAAAAACCGGGGCGGGGCTGCGGTGGGCTTCAGTTGTCTTGTTCGGGATTGATGTGGTCCCCCGCGTTGTCGCGCAGGCCGGTGGCGATTGCGCCGAGCAACCGCTGGCGTTGGGAGGGGTTCAGCCGGTGCCGGGCGGTCAGGATGAATTGTCCAACCCGCCTTTCCAGCGTGATTTCCACGTCGATCACTCGGTCCAACTGCTCGGTGATTTCTTCATCCGTAGAGGCAGGCTCGGTGATCATTTCCGCCAGTAGGGCGCGGTGATCCCCCAGTTGCTTGGCCAGATCGGCGCTTTGCTCAAAGAACGTCGGGTCGTCCTGATCGACCTCGACCCGCTGGGCGGGGCTCAATTCCAGCCAGTCGTAGAGCACCTGTCGACGCATCCCTGCGGTATCTGTGTCGATCCCCACCGCTGCGGTAGCGAGGTAGGCCAGGAACGCGCATCCCAGGCAACACAGAGTCAGGGGCAGATGCCGGGTCCAGGATTTCATGGCGTCTCTCCAGGTGATTGCGGATCGGGTGTTAGCGTGTCGAGATCGCCGAGGATCACCTCGGCGAACATGGCCGGCGAGCCGTTCTGGAACGTTGTCAGGAGCAGGGCCTGATCCGGGATGGGGACGGATGTCGAAAGGCTGAAGTCCGGCGTGGAACCCGCCCGGTGGATCGTCCCGGCCACCACGCCCAACAGCCCCGACAACGCCAAGGCCGCAGCGATGCGTGTCAGCCTCGGTATCGCTCTGGGCTTCACCGGACTTACGGCCCTTCCCGATGCGGTAACCCGCGCCAGCACTTGCTCGGTTACGTCAGGGGTGGGGGTCGGCACGTCCCACTCCCCCAGTTGATCCCAGGTCTGGCGCAACGATTCCATCCGCCTTGAACAGTCGTCACACCCGTGCAGGTGTTCTTGGGCTTGGTCCCGTTGCGGTTTATCCATATGCCCGCTCACCATTAAGGTCAGGTCTGCATCCGAGATGTGGTTCAATTGGTCAACCATTTAGACGTACCTGTCAGCCCGATCCGGCGATTACCGGCCATATTCATTGTAGACCGCGGTTAGTTTCTTCCTCAGATTCGCCAAGGCCCGCACGATCAGCGATTCCACCGCCGACTCTGTCCAGCCGGTGATCCCCGCGATCTGGCGGTGGCTCATGCCGTGATACCGCTGGAGCACCAGGGCCGTCCGTTGGCGATCCGGCAGGCCGGCTATCGCGCTGCGGATCATGGCGATCAGTTCGCCATGAACCAGCGGGTCCATCTGCGGATCCCTCCCATCGGGGTAGGCACGATCCACATCCGCCATCAGAGGTACATTTCGCCTTTCCTCGTCGATGCACAGATTGACCAGTATCCGGTAGAACCAAGTCCGGAACCGTGCCTCGGCCCGAAACCCGCCGGCCCCCCGATGCACCCGGATAAACGCCTCCTGGACCACGTCCTCGGCCAGATCCCAGCGCTGCAGCAGACGGAACGCCAGCTTCAACGCCTCGTCCTGATGCCGATGGATCAACTCCGCCAGTGCATCGATCTGACCCTTGGCCAACTCGGCCATCAGTGTCGCATCGGTGGGGGTTGGCTGATCCATACACGGTCTACAAAAAATGCAAGGTGACACAAGCCCCGCCACGATCACCGTAACGACCACCGGACGTCGCTATGGTAGAACCTCTACGCCCGGCTGTCACAACCAACACCTCGTCGTCACTAGCTTCTCACGCGTTTGGCGCTGGGGTTGGATTGGAATCCATGCGGCGCCGTGGGCGGAGTGACGGTGTTTCTGTCAGTCGGGGCACAGTCATACGTCTTTTTCGATGATCGGGTTGCCGTGTTCGTCGATCTTCAGGTCGGTGGGGCCCTGGGTGAAGACGACCGGGCCGGGGGTTTGGGTTTGCCAGGGTTGATCTTTGATGAGCCCTTGTGCGGCGCGGATGCCATCGACCATGGATCGGCGGTCGGTCATGGATTTGGGGGCTTCGTGCTGGGTCTCGGCTGGCCTGTGCTCTTCCTTATATAGATGCACGGTCTGGGTGGGGAAGGCGAACTGGACGCCGAGCTTGTCGGCGAGGCGGACGATGTCGATGAAGAGGCGTTCGCGTTCGCGCAATTCGGTGGACCAGTCGGGGACCTCGTGGAAGATGTAGATGAGGATGTTCAGGCTGGAGTCGGCGAACTCGTGACACCAGACCTGGAAATAATCTTTGCGCGTGTAGGGGTGTGACCTAACGAGTTCGCGGATGCCTTCGGTGAAGGCGACCAGCTGGTCGGGGGTGGCGTCGTATTGGACGCCGATGTGGGTCTTCCATCGTCGGAACTGTCGTCGGCCGTAGTTGTCGACGGAGGCGTTGATGAGGTTGGCGTTTGGGAGTGTGATCAGTGAGTTGTAGAAGGTGCGGATGCGTGTGGAGCGGAACCCGACCTCCTCGACGGTGCCTTCGACGCCCTCGGTGACGATCCAGTCGCCGACGGTGAAGGGTTTGTCGAAGAGGACGGTGATGGAGCCGAAGAGGTTTTTGATGGAGTCCTGGGCTGCGAGTGAGACGGCGAGGCCTGCGATGCCTAA
>JAJDCV010000197.1 GCA_029260675.1 Phycisphaeraceae bacterium | reverse complement strand
CTCGCCGTGCTGGGTAACGCTCACCTTAAACCCCAGATCGACCAGGAGCTGGAACGGCGGGCGCGGACCGGTCTCGCCGGCGGCAACGGCGACGTGCCACACCCGGAGCCGGTCTTCTCTGTGTATGCCGCGTACCTGACTGATTTCGGAACAACCTTGTCCGAAGAAATATGGGCCGTCCGCGGTGTAGCGCTCGGTTCCAGTAGATCGATCGATGTGGGCTTGTGCCCCTTGCACTCACGCATGTACCCATGCGAACCCACTGTCACAAGAAAGAGAGAAATATCATGCAACCCTTCAACACATACAACAGAACCAGGCTGGCCCGTACTTCGGGTGGGATCGTCGCGGCGGGGATCGCTGCGCTTCTGGCCAACGGCTTGCCGGCCGTGGCACAGACGGGCGTCACCTTCTCGGTCGACTTCCAGGGGCCGACCGGCGGGCTGGCCGGACCCTTCACCGGCGTCCCGGATTCATTCACAGGCGCACCGATCGATGAAGGCTCGATCCTGACCGCGTTTGCCCCAGGCCCGCCCGGACCGAACCCCGCCTCTCCCGGCCCATTGCCGGCACCGGGGATGATGACGTCCGCGGTGCTCAGCGGCGCAGGCACCGTCCCCGGGGGGCTTGGTATCGCGCCTGGCCTGTTAAATGCTGTGGAACTCGATGCGCTCTCGTATGGGCGAGATTTCGGCCCGCAGTTGGCGTTTTCTGTTGATGAGTTCGCGGTGGGGATCCCCGGCGCACCGGTGTTCCCGAACGTCACCAGCGAGGGGGCGGCCGGCAGCGGTGAGGCGTCGGCGGATGTCTATACCTACCTGGGCCCCGCGGTCCCGACCTTGCCCGGCCCGACGATCGGCAACAAGGGATTGATCGACGGCAACGGCGTCGGTCCCTTCGGCGGCCCCGGCCTGGGTCTGCTCGAACCGAACCCGCCGTCACCTGGACAGCCGTTTGACCAGGGCGACAACCTCGACGCGGTCGATCTGGATACGGCGCTTAACAGTGTCCTGGGGCCCATCTTCTTCTCGATGGACTCGGACTTCGCGGATCCACTGGAGGGCTTCCCCGCTAACAGCGCCACCGCACTTGGGAACGGGTTCGTCGGTGGTGACGTGGTCGTGACCCCGGCCGTCGGCAGCGGATTCCTCGGTGTCTACGCGCCGGCGGGAGCGCTGGGCCTGGATCTGTTCGGTTTCGACACCGACGACCTGGACGCGCTGATCCTCAATGACGACGGCGCGGTCAACGCGGTGGGTCTACCTTTCTACGACCCAACTGTCGACTTCCTGTTGTTCAGCGTACGACGCGGCTCAGCTGTCATCGGTTCGATCGATAGCGTGCTGGGGCTGCCGATCGAGGAGGGCGACGTGCTGACAGCACCCATTGGTCCCATACCAACGCCGGGTATCTACATCCCCGCCGAGAGGATGGGGCTGATGACGTCTCGTACCTTCGGGGCGCTGGGTGACGACCTGGACGCGATGGACCTGGTCATCCCCGAGCCGGCGAGCATAGCGCTGACCGGTGTCGGGCTTCTGCTGATGTGCCGCCGTCAACGACATGCCGGATGAACGTCTCAAACATAACAACTACCGGCGCACTTAGCGGTGCGTCGGTGGTTTGGACCGAACGAAACCGAATGCGTTACCCATAAGCGAAAGGACGCATCATGCAACGCTTGACCACTCACATCCTGGCCGTATGCACCACAATTCTGCTGATATCGTCAGCCACCCACGCGGCGCCGATCACCGGGCCGGGCGGACAGATCACCTCCGCGACGACAACCGCGGCGCTTGCGAATAACGCCGGCGGCTGCACCGGCGCGGGTGCCGCAATCTGTACGATCGACGGCGGCATCTTTGGGCTTGCCGGCACCTTCGTTGAGTGGCTCAACGTGACGATCCCCCAAGTAGAAACATTCACCTACACACTGAATCAGCCCTACGACGTCACCCGGTTCCTGTTATGGAACGACCGGGGCGCGCCTGACTCGGGGATCGCTAACTTCGATCTGACCTTCAAGGACCCGGGGGGGATACCTGTCGGTCTGCCTTATAGCAACACCGCCCTGGCGAACCAGGGGAGCAACCCGATACCCGAGGTGTTCAGTGTCGGTTTGTATCCGAATGTCAAAACGATCGAGCTGCGGGTGAACAGCACCTACGACCCACCGAGCTTCTTCACGCAGTTCCGCGAGGTCGAGTTCGATGGCATACCCGTGCCCGAGCCCGCCAGCGCCACGCTGATCGGGATCGGCTCGCTGCTGATCCTCAAGAGACGAAAGGAGGCGCTCTAATCTCCTAAACACCTACTCCCTCCGACAATCGCCGGCATGCTTAGCAGCCTGCCGGCGGATTCAGAACAAGGACTTAGATCTTCAGCAATCAACATCAGGAGTGCATAGCCATGAGAGGGATTCATTTACTTACCCTCGCTGCTTGTTCAGCAATAGGGTTCACCGCTTCGAGTGTGAACGCGGCGCTGATCACGACCGCCGCGCCGCTGGCCCCATCGACCGTCATCGACTTCCAGCAGTTCAC
>JAJDCV010000196.1 GCA_029260675.1 Phycisphaeraceae bacterium | reverse complement strand
CAGAAGCAGGTCCAGGACCTCAAGGAAAACGACCGTGAGACCCGCACCCACGAACAGGCGCACAAGAATGCGGCGGGCGCGTATGCGCAGGGCGGGCCGGTCTTTGAGTTCCAGCAGGGCCCTGACGGCCGTAGGTATGCGGTCGGTGGGCATGTGAATATCGACACCTCCGAGATCCCAGGCGACCCTCAGGCTACGATCCAGAAGATGCAGGTTGTCCGCCGTGCGGCGCTTGCACCCAGCAGCCCTTCCGAGCAGGATCGCAAGGTCGCGGCGCAGGCAACACAGGCTGAACAGAAGGCCCGTACGGAATTGCGTCAGACCCGTGAAGATAATGAAGCCACCTCTCACAAAGATCGCGAGAGCGAAACAAGTGCTGCTCCAGGCACCTTCGATGCAACCGACGCACAGGGCTTGCTGGTGGATTTGACGGTCTAGGACATGCGTAGTCAGCCGCGTGTCGATACACTCCCTGCATGTCAATATCGGTAACCGAGCCGATCGAGCGGGCGTGGAACCGGATGGTCCAGGTCTGTTCAAGCCGTTCGACCTGGGCAAGTGGTTTGGGCTTGGGTTTTGTTTTTTCCTTGCGTATCTCGGGCGGAGTGGCGGGATTCGGTTCCCCAGCATACCGACGGGCGGTGGTGGATCTGGTGGTGGGTCCGGAGGCGGGGCTCCCGATCTGGATTGGGTGGTGGACTGGATTCACAGCCATGTGATTCAGATCGTTGTGGCCGTGACGATCACTGTGGTTGTGCTCTCACTGTTCTGGGTGTTGCTGTTATGGGTGAGGTGCCGGGGCATCTTCATGATGATCGACGGGCTGGCCCTGAACAGGGGGCGGGTCAGGGAGCCCTGGCGCCGATACCGCGAGTTGGGGAACAGCCTGCTTGGTTTCAGTCTGATGCTGTTTTTGGCGGTGTCGGCTGTGATGCTGATTACGCTGGGTGTGGCGGGGCTGATCGCCTGGCCTGATATCGTCGACGAGACATTCGGCACGTCGGCGATCTGGGCGATTATCGTCCTGGTCGTGGTGATCCCGTTGGTGGGGGTCAACGCCGCGATCATTGAGATGCTTTTGATCGACTTCATCGCGCCGACGATGTACATCCACGGCCTGCGTGTCGTGCCGGCGTGGAAGCTCTGGTACGCCCAGGTCTTCAAGGGGCACTTCTGGCTGCTGACTCTTTTTTACCTGATGAAGATGCTGCTTGGGATGGCGGTGGCGTCTGCGACCATACTGGCGATGTGTCTGACCTGCTGCATCGTCTTGCTGCCGTACATCGGGACGGTGATCCTGCTGCCGGCCTTTGTGTTTATGCGCTGCTACACGCTGTACTTCCTGGAGCAGTTCGGCGAGCCCTGGCGTCTGTTCGTCTACGACACGGGCGGCATCCCCTGTGGAACCTGCGGCTACGACCTGCGAGGCAATCCCGAAGCGTTGACATGCCCGGAATGCGGCAGCCCGACCCCGCCTGGGTTAAGCGATCTAGGATTTGATTAGGACCACCACCCTGTGCCGTGGCCTTGTGTCCGCTAAATCAGGCCGGTCCGGGGTCAGGCGGACAACCTCGGGCGGTGGGCGTTGAGGATGTACTCGCCGGCATCCTGTGGGGTCAGCGGCTTGGCGAAGTAGTAGCCCTGGGCGTGGTCACACTCCAGGGCCTGGAGCTGAGCGACCTGTTCAGCAGTTTCCAGGCCCTCGGCGACGACGCTGATGCCCAGCGTGTGGGCCAGCGTGACGATCGCCTGGATGACCGCGGTGTACTCGATCCGCTGCTCCATGTTCATGATGAACTCGCGGTCGATCTTCAGGACATCGATCGGGAAGCGGTGCAGGCAACTCAGTGACGAGTGCCCGGTGCCGAAATCATCCATCGCCAGTTGCACGCCAAGCGATCGGATCTCATCCAGAGCGGGTGTGATCCCGTGCCGGTCGTCCATGATGACACTCTCGGTGATCTCGAGCTTGACATCACAGGGGTTGACGCCTGTGTCTTTGAACACCTGGGCCAGAATTTTAGCGATGTCGGGCTGAGCGATCTGGCGTTTAGAGACATTGATGTTTATGAAAAGCGTGCTGGCGTTAAGGTGTTGCTGCTTCCATGCGACCAGTTGCTCACAGGCCTGCTCGATAACCCAGCAGCCGATGGCGACGATCTCGCCGGTCTCTTCTGCTATCTGTATAAACTGCTCGGGATTCACCTCGCCCAACTCGGGGTGGTCCCAACGGATCAGCGCCTCGAACCCGCGGAGGCTCCCGTTTTCCAGGTCGACAATCGGCTGGTAGACAAGCCTCATCTGCCCGAGGAAGATGGCTCTGCGCATGTCCTTTTCGAGGTTCAGCCGTTGCAGGGCCTGTGCGTGCATCCGCTCGTCAAAAACCACGTACCGCGCCTTGCCCGAAGCCTTGGCCTGATACATCGCGGTGTCGGCGTCGCGGATCAGTTCGTCGGCCCTGTGATATTCCCCTTCGCTGGTGACGATCCCGATGCTGGCGGTGGAGATGACCTCGTGGCCCTTGAGGTTGTGTGGCTGGGAGAACCGGCCGAGGAGCCTGTTGGCGACATCGATAGCGCCCGCGATACCGTCGATCCCATCCAGCAGCACGACGAACTCGTCGCCGCCGAGGCGGGCCGCGGTGTCGACCGTCCGTAGTTGCACGCGCAACTGCTGGGCGATGTTGATCAGCAGCATATCGCCAAACTCGTGCCCCAGGCTGTCGTTGATGACCTTGAAACGGTCGAAGTCCAGGAAGAGGACGGCGAACTTGTAATCATCCGACCGTTTTGAACGCGCCAGCGAGGTCCGGATGATCTCCATAAACAACGACCGGTTGGGCAGGCCCGTGAGCTTGTCGTGCTGGGCCTGTTGCAGCAGGGCCGATTCCGACGCCTTCTGCTTGGTGATATCGCTCAGTGAGCCGGCGATGCGCACCGCTTCACCCTGTTCGTCACGCACCGCGATACCCCGGCAGAGCACCCAGCGTACCTCACCGCTCTTAGTGGTTACCCGGTGTTCGTTGTGGAGTTGAGCGGTCTGCCCGGCGAGGTGGAAGGCCATGTCCGCTTGGAACTGAGTTACGTCGGCGAAGTCGATCAGGGCCGTCCATGCTTGGGGAGTTGTGCCGATCTCGTGCTCTTCGTACCCGAGGATCGACCTCCACCTCGGTGAATAGTACACCTCGTTGGTCCGTAAATCCCAGTCCCAGAGCCCGTCGTTCGATCCCTTGGCCGCCAGGGCGTACCGCTCCTCGCTGTGCGCCAGTGCCTGCTCGGCCTGCTTGTAATGGTCGATGTCCCTGGCCACGACCGACGCCGCGATGACTTCACCGTCCGCCCCACGGATCGCCGAGACGTTCATCGAGACATTCACCTGGGAGCCGTCTTTGCGCAGTTGGACAGCCTCGACCGCTGATGTACGCTCGCCATGCTGGACCTTCCGCATCATGGGCCCGACGAACCGGTCCCCGCCCTCGGGGTACAGCAGGTCCGCGGATTCTCCGATGATCTCGTCCGCGCTGTAGCCGTAAAGGACCTCGGCCGAGCGGTTCCAACTGGTGATCAGTCGATCCAGTGTCTTGGTGAAGATGGCGTCATCGCTGTTCTCAACGATCGACGCGACCTGGCGTATCTGCTGCTCGCTCTGAAGGTGCAGCTTCCGCTCGATGACCGCGGCGATGATCAGCATCAGGATGCCAATCTCATCTTCTTGGATCTCATCTAGCGGCAACGGGCGGGATTTTTGACGGAAGAAGCACAGCGTGCCGATGGCTTGGCCGTCGATCTTCAACGCGACACCGACGTATTGCAGGAACCGGATCGGCACGTTCCTGTACGGCGTCATATCGTCCTTGCCGGCATCGATGAAGACCGGGCCATCGCTCCGGACTACGTAGGTACAGACGGTGTCCTTGATATCGAACTCTCTGCCGGTTTTGAAGACACCGCTCCCCGGCTCATACGACGTGATCACACGGAACTTGTCTGAGTCGATCTGTGTCGCCACCGCGACATCCATGCCGAAGCGCTCGCAGCCTATCTCCAGCAACGCTTGAAGCTGCTGCTCGAACCCGGCGCCGCGTTTGCAGGCGGTCAGGTAGACCGAATTCAGAAATGTTTGGCGGTCTAGCAATGCGACATCCCCACCCCACTATCTCATCCGCACCAGGTCCTGACGGGCCACCAAGCCGTAGACCAAAACAATAACCAGGCAGGGCACTCCTCCTGGACTCTTAGAAGTCTTGCTTATTGTCGGTGTAAGCACAGGTTAACTTTATGGCTTACGTCTTGTCGTGGCGTGTTACCGGACACCACCGGCGATCCGCCTATAATGAGGTTATCTCTGACCATCCCGGGGCCGGGCGATCGCGATGAAAAATTACTTCGTTATATATTTGTGCCTTGGCCTGACATGCGGGCTGTCGTCCGGTCAGATCATGCAGCGTGGACCGCAGCCGGATTATCGCCCCGAGGTCGGTTGGCAACCCAGAGACCTGATCACCCTGACAAACCCCGGCCGGAGCGACACGCTCTACCCGGTCAACGTAAACAACTGGTGGGGGTACATGAATCAACGCGGTCAACTGGTCGTGTTCCCCCGTTTCGACTGGGCCGACGATTTCTACGACGGCCTGGCACGCGCGGTGACGGACGGCAAGACCGGGTATATCAAGGGCAACGGCGGCTGGGTCCTCAAGCCGGTTTACCCCTACGCCGACCGTTTTGCCGGGGGCAGGGCCATCGTGGGTGACGGCAAGCACTTCGGGTTCATCGAAAAATCGGGCAAGTTATTGGTCCCGGTCCGCCTGGACGGGGCGCTTCGGTTCCACGACAGCCTCGCGGCGGTGAGGGTGGACGGGTTGTGCGGCTACATCAATCGGGCCGGCGACGTAGAGATCCCGTTGCAATTCACACAGGCACGTTCGTTCCACGAAGGCTTCGCCGCGGTCAGTTGGGCGGGGCCCCAAGGCTCACCGGATCAGTGGGGCTATATCGATCGGCGTGGCAAGGTGGTGTTTTCCGACGCCTCCGGGTCGGTCCTTGAACTGGGTGATTTCAACGACGGCCTGGCACGGGTGCGCGGCGGCGAGAAGTGGGGCTACCTGGGCCGGGGCTGGAAACTCCGGATCGACGCGCGGTTCGATGAGGCCCGCGATTTTACGAACGGGATCGCCGCCGTCCGTATCGGCGAGAAGTGGGGCTTCATCGACAAGACCGGTCGGCTCGTGATCCAACCCACCTACGACAGCGCCGACGACATGGACGATAAGCTGATCATGGTCACACTCGCGGGCAAGGTCGGCTACATCAACCGCGTGGCGAATCAGGGGGTCGACGCACAATTTGAGACCGGCAGGCCTTTCTTCCGGGGCTACGCACGCGTCGGTGTCGAGCCATCGTTTGCCTATATCACAATCAGCGGCAGCCCCGTGTGGGACCCGCGGCAGGCGCTTAAGGGGTTCATCAATAAGCGCACCACCGAAAGCGCAGCGATCAAGCAATTCGATACGTTGACACAGAACCGCACGGTCGATCCGCCGGCCTACCGCGAACCGATCCCAGAAACATACCCGCCAGACCATCTCTACGAAGAGGCGTTCCCGCTTCACGACAATTAACGGTGCATTGTTTCTACACGATAATCCACCGAATTAAGTAAACGCGTTTAACAAAACACCGAACGAAATACACACGTCTACCACACTTGTATGGACAGGTAAGCAAGTTGCTCACATGACTTCTTCCCGGATTTCGCACGCTTTTCAATGGCTTTTTCAGAATCGACGCATATCATAAAGGTGAGAGTTGCATTAAGGAGTACCGACATGCACAACTCCGACCCCAACCCGACGCCTGATTACGATCCGGACCACGATCCGCAGGACGATCTCTATGGCGACCCGCAGGCCGATGGTCAGCGGTTCGAGGTCCCCGACTATTTCCCCGATGAATTGCCTCTGTTTATGCCCGGCACGCTTGTCAGGCACCGGCGCTACGGGTACCGCGGCGTCGTGGTGGATTTCGATATGAGCTGCCACGCCGACGACGAATGGTATCACGCCAACCCGTCACACCCCGAGCGGGATCAGCCCTGGTACCACGTCCTGGTGCACGGCTCGACGATCAACACCTACGCGGCCCAGGAAAACCTGATCGCCGATGCGACGGGCGGGCAGATCGACCACCCTTTGATCCAGCATTTCTTTGAAGGGATCGACTCGCTGGGCTACCGGCGTAACGCGGAGCTTTGGCCTACGTTTGAAGCGTGAACTGTCTTTGTTTGATGTTGATGGCTCTTATTCTTTAGCGGCGGAACCAGCTAAATTTAGTACATGAAGCACCACGGGGTGGGCGTGTATCCACGTCCAGCGAGGTATCTACGTTTCTCGTGTGTCTGGCGGGCGAGATGCTTTCGGAAGAGGCCGGGGCTTGGTCACCCGCGAGGCGCGCCATTGGAGGGGTGGCGCGCCCTCGCAAGTATTAGGATTCATGGTCGGCATGACGACGGACGACGCCCATGATGAATCGGTTGACGGTGTGCGGATGGGAGAAATGGATCAGGTGCCTGCCGTCGGGGATGACGGCGTCAGGATCGCCTGTGTGTAGTGGGATGACCGCGTCGTGTCGGCCGTGGATCTGGTGAATCGCTGGGAACCCGGGCATGCCCGCGCTGTCGAGATCCCACGCAGCGCAGGCGTGTCCGGACCAGCGGATGCGCCGCGGATCGGAGTCGGCGGCCATCCTTACCAACAGTGCGCGGTGTTTGTCGTCCAACCGATCCAGCACTGAGACCCACAACGCCGCAGCGGCGAGGACACGCCGGCCCAGCAACCGGTCTGGGATCAGGTCACCGATCCGCTTGGCCACCTGCCAGCGTGGCGGTTTGGCGGCGCATGATCGGCAACTGCCGATGAGGATCACCGCCCGTGTGTTCAGGTGACGCGCCATCTGCATGGCGACCATCCCGCCGAACGACACCCCGCCCAGGAACAGCGGCCGGTCATCGCCTGGATTGGGCTCAAGCTGCTTTGCCCAGCGGCGCGCGTAATCGTCGAACGGTTCATCCGTGTACGGCGACAGCCAAGCGGGGCACTCCAGATCGTTTCCGAACACCCGCTTCTGACGGTCGAACATCCTGGGATCTGCACCGAGGCCCGGGAACATAACGATCCGCGCGGGGATATAGCGTTTCACGTCCGCCTCCCGGGTGTGGTTGTCCTGATCAAGGAGGCCGAGTCTTACTTGATCTCAACCAGCTCGATCTCGAAGATCAGCACTTCGTTGGGGCCGATGTTTCCTTGGGGGGCGCCGCCCTCGCCGTAGGCCAGTTCCGAGGGGATCACCAGTTCCCACTTGTCGCCGACCTTCATCATCTGCAGGGCTTCGACCCAACCGGGGATCACGCGATTCACAGGAAACGCCACGGCTTCTTCACCTGGGGAACTGTCGAATTCCGTGCCATCGATCAGGGTGCCCCGGTACCGAGCCGCGACCTCGTCGTCGATCGAGGGGGTCGCCCCATCGCCCGACGCGATCACCCGGTACTGAAGCCCGCTTTCGGTGACGGTCACGCCTTCCTGCGTGCTATTCTGATTCAGGTAGGCAAGCCCCGCGTCGAAGTTTCCCTTGGCCTGGGCAAACTGCTGCTGTTGCATCTGCATCTGGAAGCTGAAAAGGCACTGCTGGATCTGCTCGGGCGTGAGCCTGCTCTCATTCACCCCTAGGCCCGCCCGGATACCCTGCGCAAGTTCGTCGGCGTCGATTTCCACGCCGCGCTGAGCCATGTCCGCGCCGATGGTGTAGCCGATCGAGAAGCTAACATCCTCCTTGCTGGCAGCGGGGGGCATGCCAGCATGGTAGGACTCCTGTGCCGCCTCCTCGGGCTGGGTCGCGGCATCGGCTTGGGTCGCCGTGTCGGGTTGTGTGGCAGCGCCGGGTTGTGTCGCCGGGGCTTGGTCCTGTGCGGTTGCCGAAACCGGCAGGGTCAGTGAAATCAGGCACAGGACGGTCATACGCAGGGGTGTCAGGGGATTCATCTGGCGATTCCATTTATGAAGAATTTGTATAGCCGGGATTCACGACCGGTTTAGTCCGACCATGATAGCGGATACCTGAATCTGCGTCCCCCCGGCGGCCCGCTTCACAGAACCGCGTGACCGGGTAAGATGGACCCGTCGGTGTGTGGCTGCCGTTGAGTGATGCCTGCATCTATGGAAAAACTTTGGCCTGATAGACCCGGCCGTCTCGGGGATGTGTGCCGGTTGCGGGTCGTGGTTCCCGATTGAGGATGGAGATGGTCACCCACCGCCCCAGTCACTGCAACAAGCGTGCATACGCCTGCCTGGCCGAGCACCTGCCGATGTTAGATACAACGCGGGGGCTGCTGTGCGCAGCGGTGGCGGTGTCGATGCACGAGATGGACCGTGCGGACCCCGACGCGGTCGAATCTCAGGTCCACGAACTGACCGCGAAGATCGACCGGCGGATCAAGAGCTCACACCCCCGGGCGGTGATGGCCCACGCCCACGACGTCCTGTTCGAGGAACGCGGCTTCAAAGGCAACCGCGCGGATTACCACAACCCACGCAACAGCTACCTCCCCGTGGTGATGCGGACCGGCAGGGGGCTGCCGATCACCTTGTCGCTGATCTACAAGAGCGTGGTTGAGCCCCTGGGTGTCCCGGTTTTCGGGATCAACGCCCCAGGACACTTCATGGTCGGTGTGGACGGTTCGGCGACCGATCAGGCGGTGCGTGCGGTGACGATCATTGATCCGTTCGACGCCGGGCGGATGCTCACCCCCGACGAGGCGCTGGCGGTCTGCCGCAAGGCCATCGGCGACGCCCCAATGCCGGACGACGCCCTGTCGCCGGCGAGCCACCAGCAGTGGCTCTTACGCATCATCCAGAACCTGATGGGGATGTTTGATCGCCTCGGCCAGCAGGCCGATATGGCTGCGATGCTGGAGATGCGCGAACTGGTGCTGGAGCACTGCCCGGGGGCATAACCCGGGGGCCTGACCCATGTCGATCTCATAGGTATGGCGGGGGCCTGGACGTGTGCTGCGCATAAAAGAGGTCCGCAGAGGGTGGGGTTTTCCTCGTGCGGACCTGAGGGGGGTGGCAATACAGGTAGCCTTAGTAGGGATTAACCCATGGCTGATGGCATAATCCATGAGGGTTCGGAGTTATTCCATTACCTATACAGCAGGTATTAATTTATTCTGACTTTTATTGACAGGTACGTGGTAATATCCAATATCTCTTAGTTCGAGAAGAAAATACAGCAAGACAGGAGTCTAACGGCATGGAGCGTGAAGAAGGTCAAAAGGGGATTACGAAAGTGGTTCTGGTCGGGCATTGTGGGTTTGACCAGGCTTCGATCAGCCGGGCGGTCTCAGCGGCACTCCCGGGTATCGCGATCGAATCGGCGTATGACACCGCCGGCCTGAACGTACATTCAGGGCCTGACGTGTTGATGCTGATCAACCGCGTGTTGGACGGGCGTTTTGCTACGGGGTCGGGTGTTGACCTGGTCGCCGATCTATCTGATGGCGGCACACCCCCCTTGATGATGCTGATCTCCAACTACCCCGACGCCCAGGCCAAGGCCGTACAGGCCGGGGCTCTTGAGGGATTTGGGAAAAATGAGCTGGGGCAGCCGCAGACGGTGCGGAAACTCCAGGCCTTGGTTTGACGCGGGCGAAGACGGATCCTGTCTCCCGGACAGTGACTGGGTGTGTCTAAGGCTCTGTATCGGGCCCAGCTTCCCGCTGGGATACGCAACGGGCACAGCACGCCCCGGCTTCCTCGAATATGATCATCCCGGCACGGCGGGCACGTCTTTTCGCCGTGGAAACGCGACACGATCGGGAAGCGGGATGGGCTCGATGCCAAGGAAGACAAAAACCAAGGTTACGACGCGGCGGCTCTCCTATATGGACGATGAGGCGTTGCTCGATCTTCGTCTGTGTGACCTGGGTCTGAGCGTGGATCGACCGTCCTTGAAGCGGCGGGTGAAGCGGCTGTATGACGAGTTGGATCAGAAGGGGATCGGTTTTCGGCCGCACGTCTGGCTGTCCAGCGAGTGGTTCAGCCCGGACGGGGTGCCGGGTATCGCACTGCCGTTCTACCTGGCGCACCCGAGGCTGGCGAAGCTGGAGAAGTCCCGGATGCTCGAGGTCGAGGGCGGCAGCGAGACGCAGTGCGCCCGGATCCTGCGTCACGAGGCCGGCCACTGCCTGGATACCGCGTACCGGCTGCATCGGCGCAAGAAGTGGCGTGAGATATTCGGATCGTTCTCCGAGCCCTACCCAAAGGTTTACAA
>JAJDCV010000195.1 GCA_029260675.1 Phycisphaeraceae bacterium | reverse complement strand
CTCGAGCCCGCGGCGTTCGACCCGAATGCGGTCGATCGAATCGGCGGTCGGAGCGTCGTCGGTGAACACGGGCTTGCCTGAGGTTTGGGTGGCCTCGTTGGCGATCTGTTGCTCGCGGGCGTCGTAGCCGCTGATCTGGCCGTACTCGACGAAGTAGAAATACCCACCGACCGCCAGCAACAGAACGATCAGCACCAGGGTGGTTTTGAAATTCATCGTAAGTAATTCCTGTTTACGCCCGGCGTCGGACCGCCCAGACACCCAGCCCAAGCAGCAACACGCCGGCGGGCATCCCCACGAGCAGGATGAGTTGGTGCCACCAAAGTGCGTTGTCGGACATCGGCTGGATCCGTGGCACGTCCTGTGAGCGGGGGCTGGCGGCGATCAGGTCTTCCAGGCCGGCGAGCCAGTAGACGCTGTTGATGAACAACTCGCTGTTGGCGGGGAAAGCGGCGCCGGTGAGTTCGGCGGTGCCCGGGCCAAGCAGGCCATAGCTTGTCATCACGTCGCTAGCCCAGATCGGTTCGGTGAAGGTTACCAGGCGCTTGCCGTTCTGCACGGATGCTGCGCCGATGGTGAAGGACTCGGCGCTGTCGGCGTCACTGTACTTTGCGTTTTGGACCGCCTCGGAAGAGGACAGGTCGCTGTGCGCCCAGAGACGGCTGCCTTTGAGTTGAATCAGCGGTTGGTGAACGGTGTTTTCTGCTTCGCCTAGCAGGATCGGGCAGGCGATGCGGAAGGCGGCCTGCATGCCGGCCAGCGCGGTGGTGATCGGCAGGCTGTCGGGCCAGTCATCCACGATGAACTGCATAGACGGCGCGGTGCGGCGGTTGTCCTGCTGGATTTCTTCGAGGATGATCCGGTCGACCTGCGGCGTGAGTCCCCAGGTAGCAAGCCAATCGGTGATGGGGTTGGCGACGCCGAAAGCTGCGGCGCCCTCGGCGGTGACCAGGACCATCGCGGCGTCGCCGGCGTCAAGCCGCTCTTCTAACAGGTCGGCGATCTGTTGGCGCGGGTTGGCCATCATCATCATGGGGTTATTCATCTGGTTTCCGGGCGTTGGGAGCACGACCCAGACCGTCTTCTGCCCGGGCTCGGCCTGGGGGCGCGGCTGTGGCGGGGTCGGCTGGCCCATCGAACTCATCTGCCCGGCGGGGTTCCATTGGGTGACGCGGAAGTCGGCGCTCTCCAGGCGTTGGGCGACCTGGTTGTATTGCCCCCGCTCGCCCAGCGCCGGGCCGCCGCCCGAGGTGACGAACACGACCATCGGCGGTTGTTGGATGGTCATGCTCAACAGCGCGCCGGTGAGTTTTTCTTCGATCAGGTATTGAGGCTGAGCTCGGCCGGTCTCTTCTGTGGCCCGCGTGTCCTGACGCCACATCTCGCTGACCGGGACGACCTTCACACGGTCTTCACCAAGCACGACGACCGACGCGCCGCTGGTCAGGTCAAACAACACCTGGTTGTAGCGGGGTGACGGCTCGGCGGCATCCATCTGTGTTAGCGGTGCCGTAAGCTTGCCCTGGATCTGCTTGCACAACTCGACAATATGAAGCATCCGCTCCTTGTCGGCGTCCTCGGTCTCGTTGGAACGGGCCAACTGCCCGGCGCGGTCGGATACCACGGCAAGCACGGCGTCGTAGTCTGTCAGCACGGACTGGATCTGCTGCTTGATCCCCGCGTAGTTCACCAGCACCTGGTCCAGCAGTTCGTCGGTCTGCTGGCCCGCCTGCTCTATGGTCTGGCTGATCTCCTGGCAGCGGGACGCGGCGACCTGGTAGAGCTCCTGGGCGGGGCTTGGGGCGGTATCGGGTTCGGTATTAAGCCCCGACATCAGGACATTGAGCAGCTGCGTGTTCGCCGGGCCCAATTCATCCAAAGCTGTACGGCCCAGGCTGATCGCTTCGATGGCCGGGGCCAACTCTTCATCGAACGCCTTGGCGATCGAGGCGTTTAACTGTTCGGCTTTGAAGATGTCGCCCCGCGCGTCCAGGTGTTCGGCGGTGACGTTGTCTGCGTAGCGTGCGTATTCATCGGCGAGGTCTTTGACACGCAGGTAGACCTGTGCGGCTTGTTCGCTGTTCACTTCGAGGTCGTTGGGCAGGAGCGTGACGATCTTGTGCTCGCCTTCGAGTTTTCCAAGCACGGTCTTGGACTGTGCTGAGAGGCTGTAGCTGCGGTTATGTGTCAGGTCCAGGCGCAGGTACTGGCGGCTGGCGGTCCAGTTGACCAGCACGACGATCCCGACGGCGGCGATCACCGCGGCGGTGATGTTCAGCCCGAATTTCAGGCGGCGTATGGCCTGGGAGTCACTGGTGGTTGCTTGCTTGCTTGCCATATCGTTTCTGTTAGCGTTGGATGCGTGCTTGGCGCGCTATCGCCAGCGCCGGCTCTGGAGGGTCAAGGTGGCGAAGAACAGGAACAGCCCGGTCCCGCTGACAAAGAAGACGATCCGGCCCAGGTCGATGATGCCTTTGGCGAAGTCCTCGAACTGGCCGAACACGTTGATGTAGAAAAGCGCGTGCTTGAGCCAAGGCCGATCGGCGACCCAGCCCGCCCTTGCCAGGAGCACGGCCAGCGGAGAGAACGCCAACACCATGGCGGTGGTGATCAAGAACGCGATGATCTGGCTTTGCGTGGTGGCCGAGGCGAACGTCCCGATCGCCAGATAGAGACCGCCGACCATCATGAGCCCCAGCATCCCGACGACGATCGGTCCAAAGTCGGGGTCTGCGTTGAAGCCCAGCACCGCGACCAGGATCGCGACCGGGATCATCAGGGTCAGGAAGAAGCCC
>JAJDCV010000194.1 GCA_029260675.1 Phycisphaeraceae bacterium | reverse complement strand
TGCTTCGTCGTCGACGACATCCCCCAGGCCACCACCGCGATCACACTGGCGGGGTCTTCATTTTCCATGTGCGGGAACGGGACCACATCCCATTCAAAGCTGTCGATCGAACGGAACCGGGGCGTCCGCCACCGCCCGATCGGACCCACCACACCGATCCGCCCGGTGTAGAACTCCTGCTCGCCGAGCCCCTGTGCATCGCCGCCGGTGGCGTTGTAGGCCGTCTTCTCATCGAACCGCATCCGCCGGACGCGCTCCATCGCAGCGACCGCTTCGGGCTCGTCAAGCGTGACATCAGTAAAGTCGTTGCCGTTGAAGTAATCCCCGCCGTACGCCCAGACCATGTTCCGCAAAACGGCCGGCCAGGACGCGATCACCGACCCGTACACCTCGCCGTTTGGATCTTCAAGCGCACTGATCTTTGCCATCGCATCGTCGAACTGATCCCACGTCCAGCCCCCGTAAGGCACCTCGACCCCGGCCCGCTGGAACAGCCCCATGTTCGCGTACATCAGCATCGGCGTGAAGTCTTTGGGGATCCCATACAACGGGCCCACCCCCAGTCTCTTCCCGTCGTACTTGAAAGCGTTCAGCAGCACCGGGTAGAACTCGCCGATCCAGTCGCCGCCCGTCGCCCTGATGTCGTCGGCAATCGCCGAGTCGATCGGCTCAAGCAAGCCCATCCCCGCGAGCTTGGGCACGTCCTCATACCGTAGATAAAAAAGATCCGGCGGATCACCGGCCGCGAACATCGTGTTCAGCTTCGTGTCGTAGTCCGACGCATGAAGACGGTTGATCCGGATGCCCGGGTTCGCCGCCTCGAAAGCCGTGACCAGGTCTTCGAGGATCCTGATCTCATCGTTGTCCCCCCAGTGAAGGATCGTCAGTTCCGTGCGCGTGTCCCGGCGGTCCTGGTCCCATCGATGAAACGCCCGCGCACCGACGTCGATAAACGACCACACCACCACCAGCCCCGCCGCCAGGACCAACAACCATCGGGCTACCCTCGATACCGTCATCGCACCTGCTCTCTGTTAGACAACACCGCAGAGCCGTAGGGCGCTAACGATACCGTAAACACGGGCCCGGCGACCCGCCCGGCACCCTCGACAGGGACCAGCCTCGGCCGGGCATCGGCGCCGCCCGTGGGGCCCATCACCACCTCCGCTTGCGCCGGATCCAGCCAGTCGATCATCTTCGCGCCCCGGTCGTTCTGCGCAAGCGGGATACTCACCTCACGCACCTCGGGGCTTCGGTTGATCACGATATACACATGGTGGTTGTCCAGGTCACGCGCGTAGGCCAGCACCCCCGTGCCATCATCCGCGATCAGCGTCCTGAAAAACCCGCGCTGCAACGCGCCGAGACCAACGCGAAGCGCCGACAGCCGCCGGTACCAGCCAAACATGTCGTCATCGAATATCACGCCCGGATCATCGTAAGGCATCAGGTCGCGCCAGATCATCGGCTGACGGTTCGACGGGTCATCCGGGCTGCGCATCCCCGCCTCGTCGCCGTAGTAAATCATCGGCGCGCCGACAAACGTCATCTGGCAGACGACCGCCTGCTTCATCCGCCGACGCTGCGTGTTATCAGGTTTTTCCAGGCCGTAGTCCGGCCCGGTGTCCTGAAGCCGGTTGCCGGTGTCGTACCCCCGGTCGGGGTTGACGAACATCGACGCCAGACGGTCCGTGTCGTGGCTGTCCATCAGGTTCTGCATCACCAGCGCCGATTGCAACGGATACGCATAGACCAGCTGGTTCAGCAACGCGGAGAACGCGCTGGGAGGTATCGCCGTCTTCTCGTCGACAAAGAAGTCTTGTGCCGGAATCGCGAACTGATAATTCATCACCCCGTCGAACTGATCGCCTTCAAGCCAGGGCTGCCCCCAAGTCCAGACCTCGCCGCAGATATACGCATCGGGGTTGATCGACTTGACCAGCCCGCGCCACTCGATCCAGAACGGGTGGGGGATATCCGGCGCCACGTCCAGCCGCCAGCCGTCGATCCCCGCGCTGGCATCCCCATCCGGCGCCATCCACCGCCGGGTGATCGCGAAGATGTGCTCGCGCGGCCCGTCAGCCAAGCCGCGGACCGGGTCTTTTTTAAGTAAAGGCAACTGCCCGTTGTCGTGGTCCCAGCCGCGCCACTGGATCCCGTCGGGTTGGCCGGGCTCGCCGCCCGTGCCCCAGTCGATGATGTCGAACCACCCGGCGTATACAGACTCTCGCCCGTTTTTTAGGACATCCTGAAACGCGAAGTGCCCTTCCCCGACGTGGTTGAACACGCCGTCGAGCACCACCTTGAATCCCTGGCGGTGCGCCTCTTTGACAAAGTCCAGGAATAACCGATCGCTCTTGGACCATTGCCACGTCGCCGGATCGCCCGTCTCGCCCTTAAGCTGATCCAAGTCTCCCTTCACGCCGAAGTTGTCATCGATGTGTCGGAAGTCGCTTGTGTCGTACTTGTGCATGCTCCGGGCTTCGAACACCGGGTTGAGGTAGATCGCATTAACCCCCAACTCGCGCAGGTAAGGCAGCCCCTCGCGCATCCCCCGGATATCCCCGCCGAACCGGCGCCACCACACGTTGCCCGCGCCCCGGTAAAAGTTCTCCGCGCCCGGGGTCTCGCCCGGCAGCGTCGCCCACCAGTCGCTCTGCCAGCGGAACGTGTTCGGCGGGTCGTTGGCCGTGTCGCCGTTACGGAACCGCTCGGGGAAAATCTGGTACCACACCGCCGCCTTCGCCCAGTCCGGGGTGACAAACGCCGGCCGCATGTCGCAGGCATACGCCGACCCCTTCGCCTCATCCAGAGACCCCGTCAGCCCACCCGCGGATTGATAAAGCGTTGCCCCGCCGTCGACCAGCTCGAACAGATACCGCACCGGCTGCCCGATGACCTGGACCAACGCGCCGTAGCGCTCCAGACCCACCGCCTCTCCGCTTGGCTGAAGCGTGTAGCGCTTCCACCCACGCCCGTCTCCGTCAGAGATCATCACCGAGACATGCCGCACGTCACCCGCCTGCACACGGATACTAAGCCGCAACAGCGACCGCGACGCCACGGTCATGTCCGGCACATCGCCGGGGTCGTGGATCACCGCCGTCGGCTCGATATGATCGGGCTTCGGCGCCGGTAACCCCCGTGCATCGACACCGACCAGAACCGCGGAGTTCACCCCGTAGTTCCCGTCCGGCTGCTCGAACTCGCGGTCACTCTTCGGATCATTGATCCACGTATCCCCGTTGACCACGAACTTGTACCAGTGCACACCCTCAGAAAGCTTCACCATCGCCTGGTACGCACCGTCGCCCCGGTCATGCATCGGTAGCGCGTGCGTCGACCAGCCATTAAACGACCCCGCCAGGTGGACGTCCCGGACATTTGGCCCGTCTTCGGGTTGATAGCTGAACAGATGCCATGACCCGGATAACTGCAACAGTTCACGACTGCCCGGCCGATACTCCACGACCGCCTGACCGTGGTACGGCTCAACAGATAGCGCAAACTCACCGCTTTCGGTCCTGACTAGAACCCGGCTAGGTTTTTCAACCCCATTAATCAGATATCGGTAGACGTCCCCGTGTTCTGATTGACCTGGGATCATCCGGGCCTGCGGCGGACCAACAGGGCTGTCGGCGTGAAGCTCGTACACAACCGATCCGGACCGTTGTGCGATCGGTGTACATGCACCGACCATCAAACACAAAAGCGCAAGCGCGATGAACCGCTTCAACTTGTCAGTCCGGAAGCCCACCGTCATCGGCATCGGCATCGGTCACCTATCTCCATCGTTAACACGGGCCGACGCCGGCGCGCGATCAGTCACGGTAAAGCACCGTCATCGAGAACGGCTGCAACAACAACTCACCCGAAGCCTGCCCCAACGCCTCGACCCCGGCACGCTCGTGGTCCACCACGATGTTCCATGCGCCCTCCGGCAGGACAAACCGCTTGCCCTCCGGGTCGCCGTTGTACGCGACCAGGATCGTCGACCACGCATCACCGACCGCCCGACCGTCGAGCTGGAACCAGATCGGGCCCGGCCCGTCGTGGAACGTCATATGCGCACGGACCTGCTTGCGAGTCTGAAGCCTAAACACCGGGTGCTCACGACGAAGACGGATCAACCCGCGGGTGTAGTCATACACGCCCCGGTATTCGGCCTTCCTTAACCAATCGAACCGGTTGACCTCGTCACCGGCGTTGTACGAGTTGTGATTGCCCAGCTTCGTCCTCGCGAAATCACTTCCCCCGTGCAAAAACGCCACGCCTTGTGACGTCAGAACGATCCCAAGCGACAGCTTCTGTATCGCCCGCTTCGTGGCGTCATCCGCGTCCGGCAGGCTGTGCGTCAGCTTGTCCCACAGCGTCCGGTTGTCGTGCGCCGAAACATAGTTGACCGATTCCGTCGGGTGCTCGGCAAAATCGTCGATCGCGCCCGCCAAACCATTACGCAGCTGCTTGGCGTGACCGCCCCCCATCGCGTAACCCTTCGCCACCCCGTCCAGGTCACCGCGGATCGCGTTACGCAGATGGTCGTTAAAGACCGCGACACGCATCTTCTTCTGCGCACCCTTGGGGAAATGCGTCGGCCCGCCACCGGTCCACGGCTCGCCGTAGATCAACAGGTCAGGCCTCATCCCGTGCAGTTCCTTCTCAAGCGCCGCCACCGACGCCTTATGCATCATCCCCAACAGGTCGAACCGGAACCCGTCGACGTGGTACTCGTCCACCCAGTACTTCAGCGAGTCGACGATGTACTTACGCGCCATCGGCCGTTCGTCCGCCACCGCGTTGCCCGTCCCCGATTCGTTCCGCAGCCGACCGCCCGGCGTCGTCCGGAAGTAATACCAGGGAACCGTCTGGTCAAAAGGCGAGGCCCCGAACGACGTGCTCGTGTGGTTATACACAACATCCAGCACCACCCGGATGTCCGCATCGTGTAGCGCCAGAATCGTTGCCTTGAGGTCGCGGATCGCCTGCGCCGGGTCGTCCGGGTTGGTCGAGTACTGCGCCTCGGGCACGTTAAACAACGCCGTCCAGTACCCCCAGTTGTACTCATCCATCCCCGAGCTGAAGTCCTGGATCGGCAGCAGGTGTACCGTCGTGACCCCCAGCTCTTTAAGGTGTGACACCCCCGTTGTGATGTCGCCGGTGTTCTCGTGCGCCAGCCCCAGGAACTTGCCCCGTAATTCGGGCGGGCACGACTCATCCGCGATCGAGTAGTCCCGGACGTGTACCTCGTAGATCACCTCGTCCACCGGGCTCTTGCTTTTCGGCGGCGCGTCCTGGTCCCAGCCGGGCGGGTCCGTCTTATCAAGATCCACCACCATCGACCGCCCGCTGTCCTTGCTCGCCGCCTTGCAGTAGATATCCGCCACGGTCCGCTCTTCCCCGTAGGACGCGAACCGGTACAGGTAATACACGCCGTCCAGATCGCCCTCTACCCGCGCTCGCCAGACCGAGCCGTGACCCTTGGACATCGCCACCGTCTGGTAAGGCTCCGGATCGCTGTCGGATTTGAATAACAGCAACTCAACACCCTTGGCCACCGGCGACCAGGTCGCAAACGCGGTCGCGTTCGGCGTGTAGTCACTGCCTAAAGACGCGCCCAGGTCGTGGTAACGATCATCGGCCAACACCTCCCGGGCAAACACCGTCGCCGGCCCAACCCCCGGCAGGTTCAGCGTCATGGGCACCGAGGCGTCGTTCAACTCAATCGGCCGGGTCAGCTTGATCACCAGGTCACGCGAGCCCGACTCGCCGTGACCCATCGGCTTGACCTGGCCGATGTCGTACCGCTGATCACCGACCAACACCCAGCCCGCCGGATCGCTTAACCGGTCGGAGGTCGCGGGCTGATTCAGCCTCACGTGCAGTTTGTCCGGCGCATCGAGAAAAGCACGTTGTATCTGCAAGGCAAAGTCCAGATTCGTGGGATCCATAAATACACGTTCCTCACCGGCAACCAGCCAGGCCTCGGCAACACCCGCCTCGCCCGGCACAACAAAACGATCCATATCCATCTCCCGCTCAAGCCAGTCGCCCCGCCTGATAATAAACCCTACACGATCCGTCGGCTCATCCAGGTCGACCCGGGCATACACCCCGTAGCCGTCGGCCTGATCAAACGGATACGCCCGCCCGTCCAGGCCCTCCGCCCAGACCCAGGCGCTCCAGTCCTCGTACTTCCCGTCGGGCCGATGATAGTGCAAGACCACCACCGCTTCCGCGCCGACCGCCTGGGCCGACTCCGGCGCAGCCGAGACATACCCCCCGGCCTCGTCACCGGGCTCAACCACCGCCGCCTGCGGCCTGGCGTCCTGGGCCTCTTCAACCACCGGCGGGGTCGTGCCAAAAGGCATCCGCCCCTGACGGACCCAGACCTCCGCCACACCCTCGGCATCCACCTCGATCAGCCGATCGCGATCGCCATCCTTCTCTTCCCAGTCGCCCCGCCTGACAAGAAATCCCAGCTTCGGGTACGCCTCATCGAAGACCACCACCGTGTACAGCCCAAACGTGTCCGAACCCGTCAAGCCGTAACTCGAACCCTCCGCCCCGTCCGCCCACACCCACACGTTCCAGCCGGCGTAGTCGTCCGCCGAGTCACGCCGATAGTGAACAATCAAAACCGTCTGGCCACCAAAGTCCCCCGCCGTCTTCCCCTCAGACAACGCCACGGTCTCAACACCGGACGGCTCCGCGACTTCCGCCACCGCAACCGCCGCCGCATCCTCCGGAGTCGTCCCCACCGCCACGCCAACCAGACCTTGCGCGCAGCACAACCACCACACACCCAACCACGCCAGGAGTGTCCATAGCCTCATCAAAAACCCTTGCCTTTCCCTGAATCGATCCGCCAAGCCGGGCAAACAACCTAGGCGCGCTCCCCCGATACTTCCCCACAAAAAACAACTGATACCCCAGCCCCCTCGTTATGTTGCGCCTCAACCAATCACCCGTTACATCAGCCCTAATATGAAGCGCCGCGACTTGTCGCGCCCGCCTCGTTTACCGGATCTGAAAACACAGATCGCGACAACCCCGGGAAGAGACCCTACCCCCGCCCCGAAACGATCGAGGTCGAATCGCGCAACACCAGGTGCGTCGCCAGCCGCTCAGAGATCTTCTCGGTCTTGCCTCTCACTCGCTGCACCAGCAACTCGCACGCCCGGGCACCGACCTCGTACAACGGCAGGTGTACCGTCGTCAGGCTCGGGTTCACGAACGCCATCTGCTGAATATCATCAAAACCGACCACCGACACGTCCCCCGGCACGCTCCGGCCAAGCTCGACCAAACGGTGCATCGCACCCAGCGCCATCTTGTCGTTGCCCGCAAAAATCGCCGTCACATCCGGGTGACGCTGGATGATCTCATCGGTCGCCGCCGCGCCGCCCTCTTCCGTGAACCGCCCGTCGGCCGTCCAGCCCTGCCCGGTCTCGAGCCCCGCGTCGAGCATCCGCGCGGAAAACACCTCGAACACATCTCGGGCCGTCTGCGCCTCGGGCGCACCGTTAATCAACGCGATCTTCTTGTGCCCAAGCTGCAGCAGCACGTTCATCACCTGCTCGGCCCCCGAGCGGTAATCCGCCACCACGTAGTCCAGCTTCAGGTCGGGGAAGTAGTTATTCACGCAGACCATCGGGAACCCCGCCGCCGCGAAGTCCTTCACGAAGTGGTGCCGATCATTTACACCCAGGCAGAACATCCCGTCCACAAAACGCCGCTCGAACAGCTCCATGTGCTTGCGCTCGCGGAGGAAGTCCGGCTTGGCCGACTCCAGCATCACCTTGTGCCCCAAACGGTCCGCCCGGTCGCAGATCCCGCTGAGCAACTCCCCGAAGTACGGGTCGCTGAATGCGTGACGCAACGGCGGCAGCAGCACCGCCAGCACACGGGTGTACTGGCTGGACAGGCTCTGGGCCAGCCGATTGGGCCGGTACCCCAACTTGTCGATGATCCGCCGGACCTTGATCTGCGTCGCCTTGCTGATCCTCGGGTTGTCGTTGAGGACCATCGAAACCGTCGCAACCGATACGCTGGCCTGCTGGGCGACCTCGCGCATCGAGACCCGTCGGACCCCACCCGATCGGCGGACAGTCGATCCCCGACCGGCCTTGCCTTCAACAGCTGCCGTAGTCGTGTCTGACGGGTTGCCCATCGATTCAGGCATACGGAACGTTCCGGGGTCTTACAGGCCTGCGTGGTGACCAAACGCCTCAAAACAATCTAGTAAAACGTTAACTGCTTAAACAGTTTACCAGACCGTTGAACAGGGTCAAGCCTGATACCCGTACTTGGCGAGGAAATTTCTGTGAGTCCGCTCCCGCAGTTAATACCGCACGGGGCATCGTTTGCAGACGTTTCGCATCGATCATACCTGAAATAAACCCTATCAAAATACGAACAAAATGAGCTTTGCGCTACCAGACGTCTTATAGTGATACGGGGTGTGTTTATAATGTTTACAGCGATAATGGCCAGTAAATCCTTGACATGAAGCAATCCGGGGTTATATTCGTGCATGGAGGAGAGCCCCGAACCGCCGACTCAGGCGACTTCGGGCATGGAGAAAGGCGAGTTCACACCCCTGTCGCCCATTGAAACTCTTCCAGGTAGAGTGGTCGTACGTCGGCCCATTTGAATTGGTAAGAAATTGAAACGGTTAAGCACGAATCGGACCGGCCGCCCAGTCGCTTAACACCTTGTGGATTGAACGTAGTAGAGACAACCGTGCTCTTCAATAAGTTTTGGGATCGAGTTTTCTTTTTCATTAAGGAGGAAGGTATGAAAGGCTTAGTCACAGGAATTTCAGCTGTCGCCGCTTTGGCGATGGCGGGCACCGCACAGGCGGTCGTGGTCGACGGCAGCATCGCCGGCGATGGCTACGGCGCCGCACGCGCGGTGCAGACCAACGAGACCAGCTTTGGCGACAACCTCAGTGAGTTGAACGCCGGCTACGGCTTCATCGCTGGCGGCAAGCTCCACCTGGCCATCACCGGGCAGGTCGAGAACAACTTCAACAAGATGGAGATCTGGATCGACGCCGCCGCCGGTGGGCAGGCCATCTTCGCCAGTGCCGGCAACGACGGCGCTGCCAACATGAACGGCCTGGTCTTCGACACCGCGTTCACACCCGAGACCCACATCATCGTCCGCAACGGCTTTGATGGCGGCCTCGCCCAGAACAAGTTCGACCTGGATTTCGCCAACCTCCTGACCACCGCGGTCACCAGCCAGTTCAGCCTCTTCGGCAACTCGCTGACCGGTAGCGGCACCGTCCTGCCCGGCCCGGCCACCGCCAGCAACATCGACGTCGGCTACGACAACTCCAACGTCCTGGGCGTCGGCGGCGGCGGCGGCGTTAACGCGGCCGACCAGGTCGCAGCGGCAGCCGTGCAGACCGGCCTCGAGCTGGTTATCGACCTGGCCGACCTCGGCTACCTCGGCGGCGATATCCGCGTCTCCGCAGTCGTCAACAGCGGCGACCATGGCTTCGCGTCCAACCAGACACTCGGCGGGCTGCCCATCGTCTCGAGCCACCTCGCCGGGCTCTCCACCGTGGACTTCAGCGGCATCGCCGGCGACCAGTTCTTCGTCATCCCCGAGCCCGCCTCCCTGGCACTGCTCGGCCTCGGCGGACTGGCCATGCTTCGCCGTCGCGCCTGAGCGACAAAACGACGGGCACGGGCCCGTCACTTGATGTGAACCCCCCCGCGGCGTGGCCTAACCGCCACGCCGCGGCTTTAAAAGAGCCCCCGCGACGCATTCCCCGTCGCTCAGGCCCGCTTAATATTGAACGATCCAGGAGCGAATCGCATGCACCACGCCGCGGAGCCAGCGTCTGTCCGTCCAGCCAACCCGCTTAGCTGGATGTTTCCCGCCATACCACTCGTCCTCGCATCGGTGGTCTTCGCGATCTGCACATCTGTTTCGCTCGCTCAGGACACCTCAAAACCCGCCACCCTCCAGCTCTTCGAAGCACGCTGGCAGACCATCGAACAGCGCATGGTCGACGTCTTCTACTCCGGCTATGGCGCCATGTGGGTCCCACCGCCCGGACGCGCCGACTCCGGCAACCAGTCCGTCGGCTACGACGTCTACGACCGCTTCGACCTGGGCGACCCAAACAGCTCCACGCTCTACGGCACCAAGACCGGCCTGAAAACCACCATCAACCAGGCTCACAACGCCTCCGTCAACGTCTACACCGACCTGATCCTCAACCATAACGGTTTCAGTGACCTGACCACCACCGACGGGCCCAACTCCTTCCTCGACGCCGGTGGATACCCAGGATTCGCGTTGTCCCTGCCCAGCGATGTCGATGGCGACTTCCACCCCGCCGCCGCCGGCGGCGATATCCAGGGACGGCTCTCCGGGCTGATCGATATCGCACAGGAAAAAAACCACCAGTTCATCCGTCACCCCGTCACACCCGGTGACCCAAACAACATCCCCGCCGGGACCGTCCCCGCCTTCGGCCGACTCGCCAACGTCCCCACCGCCTCCAACGCACAGTTCTACACCGACCAGGGCCTCGGCGGCACCGTCGTCTCCGACCCCAAACTCGGCATGACACCCACCCTCTACGACTTCAACTCCGCCAACCCGCTGGCAGGCGACCCCGTCCAGGAAAACGCCACCGGCCTGCTCATGCGCCACGTCCGTTGGATGGTCCAGGACGTCGGCGTCGACGGCTTCCGTGTCGATGCCGCCAAGCACATGGAGCCCTGGGTGATGGATTTTGTAGACCAGGCACTCTTCCAATCCATCAAGACCCCGCTGCTGGATGGCTCACGCAAAGATACCTTCATGTTCTCCGAGGTCATCGGCAGCGCAAGCCAGGTCCAGACCTACATCCGCAAAGACATCAACCCCGCCACCCCGAACACCGTCGGCGGAAACCGCGACGCGCTGGACTTCCCACTGTTCTTCGCCATGACCAGCAACCTCACCGGCAGCGGCGCAAGCAACAACTGGCACGGCATACGCTTCGCCAGCCAGGACATGCAAGACGACGGCCAACGCAACGGCAGCCAGGGCGTCTCCTTCGTTAACAGCCACGACGACTTCTCCTCCTCAGGCGGCACACCTTTCCTCGAAGACGTCGCATACGCCTACACACTCATGCGGCCCGGCGACGCCATCGTCTACCACAACGCCAAGGAGTTCGGCAACGGCCGGGCTTTCCCGCAGGACGGGCGCGACGACGCGCTGGGCGGATTCTCAAGCGACTCCGTCACCACACTCCTGGATATCCGAAACACCCACGGCCGCGGCGACTTCCACGAACGATGGGTCGACGACGCATTCAACCCCGCCGGCTTCTCAAACATCTACATCTACGAACGCGGTAACTCCGCCATCGTCGCCCTCAACTCCGGCACAACCAACGGCGAAGACACACGCAACGGCGTACAGACCACCTTCGCGCCCGGCACACACCTCGTCGAACTCTCCGGAAACGCCGACGACCTGAACATCGACCCCAACGACGACATCCCAATCACAATCGTCGTCAACGCCGCCAGCCAGATCAACGTCACCATGCCCCGAAACCGCAGCGACAACGGCACGTTCCACGGCAAGGGCTACGTCATCTACGGCCTACAGAACCCACAGGGCGCCGTAACCATCCCCGACGCCGGCTCCACCGACTTCGGCGCGGGCTCCGCTTCCACCAGCCCAACCGCCATCATCGGCGACGTCGATATCATCAACAACGACACCTTCACCGTCAGGCTCGACACCAACGCCGTCACGCTCCCCGACGGCTTCCGTGACAACGACGCCGACGGCGACTTCGCCGCCATCAAGATCGACGAGGGGATCGACCTCAACGGCAACGCCGTCGTCGACTTCGTCACACCCGACTCGACCACCTACGGCTTCGAGAACTTCACCACCCTCAATACCCCCGGCTTCGGCTCGCCCACCGGCGACGGCGCTTACGAGCAGACCATCGACGCCACCCAGCTCACCGAGGGCTACCACTTCATCACCACACGCGCCTTCCGACGCCGCACCGACGGCGGACCCGACGTCTTCAGCGACTTCAAACGCGCCGTCTACGTCGACCGACTCCTCCCCGATTCCGCCGTCGACAGCCTCCTGCTCAACGGCACCGGCACCGGGAACATGGACCTGCTGATGCGCTCCGTCGACCAGACCGCCTCGGCCGTCTTCGTCTACCTCGACCTCCCCGCCAACGCCACCGAAGCCGAGATCCTCAACATCGACCCCGGCCAGAACACCACCCTCAAAGTCGACCGCGACCTCTTCAAACGCACCTACCTCAACGTCAAGGACGGCAACCATGTCGTCACACTCCTCACCGTCGAGATGAACGGCACGTTCAACATCCAACGCTTCGCCGGCCTGAACACCGCCGGCGCAAACGGCGCGGGCATCGGCGACCTCAACTCCGACGACGCCTTCTCACCCGACGACCTCACACTCGTCCCCGGCGGCTTCGAGGACATCCTCTCCAGCCAGAACGACAAGTTCCACGCCGCCGCAGACGCCAACGCCGACGGGCTCGTCGACAACCGCGACCTCTTCCTCTTAGGTGACATCCTCACAAACGCCGGCGCAGGACAACCCACGCTCGACGCCTTCGCCCAGGTCCTGCTCGACCGCGGCGACCTCAATGCCGACACCTTCACAAACGCCGCCGACATCGACTTCCTCTACACACAGTTCGGCTCCGCCGCCTGGCTGGTCGACCTGGACGTCTCCGGCAACACGGACAGCGACGACGTCAACACGCTCATCCAAAACATCCTGCTCACCAGCTTCGGCGACCTGGACCTCGACGGTGCCGTCTCCTACGCCGACCACAACGCACTCCAGGCAAACCTCGGCCAGACAGGACTCGGCTGGGCCGGCGGCGACCTCGACGGCAGCGGGCTCATCGACCAGACCGACCTGAACCTCCTCCTGGCCAACTTCCTCCAAGGCGACCTCGACGGCGATGGCTTCGTCGGCATCAACGACCTGAACATCGTCCTGGGCAACTGGAACCTGGCCGTCACCCAAGGCGACCCCCTCCTGGGCGATCCCTCTAACGACGGCTTCGTCGGTATCGATGACCTCAACGAAATCCTGGGCAACTGGAACGCCGGCACACCCCCGCCCACCAACAGCACAAATATCCCCGAACCCGCCTCACTTGCACTGCTCTGTGTATGTAGCCTCGCAACGCTGCGCCGTCAGCACCACTAAACCCACCCACCTTTCAAAACAAAGCCCGGTCATGGCCCAGCGGGCCTTGGCCGGGATCTGCATAAATCAACCCCCACATACACCGCCCCGTGCGCACACGCAGATCGACCCACCGATACAAAAATCCGTCAGCCCCCTCGCCTCTTTTTCTAAGCCTGGACACGATTTACGCCGTACACGTCCGCCAGGTAACCCCCCCCATGCGCACAAACCCGTCGCACCGCCCAAGGGTGGAGGCGTGATTCATTTTGAATCGCGTCTGCCGACAACCTCACGACGGCGATCGACAGCTACCCTGAGCATCCAAAGATTAAAAGGACCAGGACTCGAGGGCTGCCCCCACGGAACGACATACTCAAAAGGTATGTCCGGTGACGGGACTTGGTAGCGGACCGCCC
>JAJDCV010000193.1 GCA_029260675.1 Phycisphaeraceae bacterium | reverse complement strand
AATCGAGCATCAAGGTCCGGCGTACCAGGACCGATTCGCCGGTCTGGGGGTTGGCGATGTTCTGGGTCTCACCGTTGAGCCCGGCGATGAAGACGCTGAAGGCATCGACGTCATCCTCGGGGGCCGGCCAGATGGCCACGCCTTCCCGTGCGAAGTCTTTGCCTTGCAACAGCTTGCCCACCACCTGCACCGGGCTCAGCAGTAGCGGGTTGCCCAGGCGCTTCTTGATCGCGGGGAAGACGGTCGGCGGGACATGCTCCCCGGCGGTGAGGATCTCGCCGGTATCGTTGGCCACCGTGATCTCGGGGATGAATAGCAGGTCTTCGTCGGTCGGGTTGACGACCTGGTAGGTGATGTACCAGAACCATCGGATCGAGCCGTCCACGTCCTCGATCGAGATCGCCGCCGGGGCCTGCACCTCCAGGTCAAGCGACCAGGACGGGCTGACGATCGCCGGCTCGGGGTACGCCCACGCGCTCTTAGGCGACGTGACCGCCCAACCGGCCCCCAGGCAGACGCTGGCAAATAAAACAAAGGCGGCAAGGCGTCGCATAGGTACCTCTCAGCTTAGGGTCTACAATCGAAGAACAATCGGTCGCCCACAGGTTCTAAACCGCTTAGGGCTTCCAACGGTTGAATCATCATTGTACGATCGGGCTGTAACCGGTCAATCCACACACCCTCCCGGGCACAGGCCGCGGCAACCATGGCCCACATCAACACAACCCCGCCGGGCCCCGCCCCGAACGACCCCGCCGAGGTCCGGCAGCCGGATCCCGCTGAACGCCGCACCGCACTGGCGGTCTTGCTGACGGGTCGGCCCACGCCCGACGACCCCGCGATCGACCATTTTGTCGAATTCACCCAACAGCAGGGGATGAGCCTGGAGGGGCTTTGGGCCGCTTACAAAGACCAAGTGACTGTGTCAGCGATACTTATAATACCAAGTGCGGGCCGGGCGGCGGTCGTGTTTATCTCCCCGCTGATCACCCATCGCCAAGCCCACGACGCCGTCGAGCTCTTGAAAACCGCGATCCGGGCCCAGAACCCCGGCGAGATGTGCCTGATCCAATCGCTTCTGGACCTGACCCAACGCCACGAATGCGACGCACTGATCCAGTCGGGCTTCAGCCGGTTAGCGTCCCTGGTCTATATGCGATGGGCCTGCTCCTCACCGCAGAGACCATCCCAAAGAGGCTCAAACATTGGAAATAACACGAGTAAGAACGAGTCTATATCCGAGAATCACGAGCCGATTGAGATCGACGGCAGGCCCTTAACCACGCTCGGCTGGCACGAGGACCACTTCCAGGCGTTCGCCAACGCGATCCAAACCAGTTACGAGGACACCCTGGACTGCCCGGGCCTGGTCGGCATCCGCCGGATCGAGGACATTATCGCCGGTCATAAGGCGGTGGGGCGGTTCGACCCCGGTTTGTGGTCCGCTTTTTACCTCGATGATCAACCCGTGGGCGTGTTGCTGTTAAACCCGCTGGTGGATCGTGCTGAATTGGAGTTGGTTTATCTGGGGATCACGCCGCGTTTCCGAAGCAAGGGCCTCGCCACACGTTTGATGCACCACGCCGCCGCACTGGCGGCCGAACGGAACTACTCGGGCATCCACCTCGCGGTCGATGAACAGAACACACCGGCGGTAAGGCTCTACCGTGGGCTGAACTACCGCGCAACGGGGCGCAAGGTCGCGATGATTTACGCCTTATCGCAATCCGACCTATAAATCCCGTGTTTTCCCGCCCCGTTTATCCACAGCTTGTTACCGTTGCGCATTTACGGTGGACAAAAAAAATTCATGCTTCTAACAGCTTGATAAACATCGCACTGAACGCCTGCAACATTTTTACTCCGGCCAAGACGGTTGAACGCCGACCCACTTCACCGTATCTTTGTCTTCAGCGGCAAAGGACTGTCGCACCGCAATGAGCTACTCGACCTCGGCGATTTCGTGAGGGGAAACGCCCGACGCCGAACGGGCACGACGATCAGCGGACTCCGGACGGAACCACTTCAAGCGTCAGGGCAGGTTTCTGGCCCTGTTACCGAACTTACGGCGGCGTTTTGTGCCGTCCCAGGCTCCGTAAACGGAGAGGTGATCGTGACCACGGCCCCTTCGATAACCAATATCGGTACGCGCATCGCTAACCGCCTGGCCGACACACTGGGCCCCAAGCGTTTCGCCATGTGGTTCGACCAGTCCGCCATGTTTCAGGTCGATCCCCACAAACACGCCCTGCGGGTCACCGTCGCCAATAAATTCCTCGCCGACGGCATCGCCCGACAGTTCAAGCCCCAGGTCTGCCAGGCCGCCAGGGAGGAGCTGGGCCACGACGTCACCCTCGACCTGGGTATCAGGCCCGCCCCGTCCCAGGCCGACCAGACGCCCGTTAAAGACGTGGCCCCGTCACCAAGCACCCCCCAAGCGCCCCGCCTACCCGCCACCTCGACCCGCTGGCGTCACACACTGGACGAGTTCGTCGTCGGGACCAGCAACGAGCTGGCATTCGCCGCCGCCGTCAGGTTGGCCGAACACGACAACGACCCCGGCTCCCCGTTATTCATCCACGGCGGCTGCGGGTTGGGCAAGACACACCTGCTCCAAGGCATCTGCCGACGTTTCAGCGAATGCCAGTCCGGCCGCCGCGTCCTCTACGCCACCGGTGAACAGTTCACAAACGACTTCATCACCGCGGTCCGCGGCAACACCCTGGACGCCTTTCGACGCAAGATCCGCCGCCTGGACCTCCTCGCCATCGACGATGTCCACTTCTTGGCCAACAAGGAAAAGACCCAGCAGGAGTTCCTGCACTGCTTCGACGAGATCGAGCGTAGCGGCGCACGCGTCGTGATGGTCAGCGACAGCCACCCTAAATTGATCGAGCGGTTCAGCGACGCGCTGTCCAGCCGTTGTGCCGGCGGGATGGTGGTCCGTGTGGACAGGCCCGACGCCCAGACCCGCCTGCGCCTGGTCGAAGCCCTGGCGGAACGCCGAGGCCTGGCCGTCCCGCAGCACGTCGCCCAGACCATCGCCGATCGCTGCGACGGCTCGGTCCGTGACATCGAGGGCATGATCAATAAACTCCAGGCACTGTCGATGATCTCCAGGCCACAATCCCGCAGCCTCTGCGCCGCGACCGTCATCGGCCACGGCCTGGTCGACCGGCTCTTCCAGGAACAACCAAGCCCGACACCCCGAAAGCCCGTGCGTTACCAGGCGATCCTCGACGCCGTCTGCGGCTTCTTCGCGCTCCCCGCCGTGCAGGTCACCGGCCGGGTCCGACGGCAGCACGTCGTCCTCGCACGCTCTTTGTTGATCCACCTCGCCTACGAGCTGACCCCGATGAGCTACCCGGAGATCGCCGTGGCGATGGGCCGACCCAACCACTCGACCATCGTCACCGCCGCCGGGCGCATCAAAAAACAACTCCGCGCCAACAACCCCGTCCTCATCCCGGGTCAGGCCGCGGAAACCACCCCGTCGCAACTGCTCGATCAATTGCGCCGCGAGGTCCTCCGCGCTTGACACAAACAGGCCGTAGTGTTTCGTGGCTGAAGGCGGCGATTATTCATATAGATTCCAGTTCACACCGGTGCGTTGACTGGATCGCATCCGTCGTTCAGCCTGCGTATCCACGCGGGGCTCGGCACCTCGTGAAAACAGCCTCCGTAATACCCACGCTTTCAGTCACGTCGCAGGTGGCACAGATAAAAAAACAGCCACCGGCCCAATTGAATTGCCGGCGGCTGATTGAGGGGGGCACTGGGTTATACGCCTACCCGACCTGATATTCAGGTGTGCAGCGGGTCATCGGCGTGGTCATCATCAGAGTCATCGTCTTTCCCGGCTTGGTGATGATCGTCTCGGTCGTCATCATCGTGACCTGACTGGTGCTGATCATCGCTGTCATCATCATGGCCTGATAGGTGGTGATGGTCGTTGTCGTCATCGTCTTGGCCTGACAGGTGTTGGCTATCGTCATCTGTATCTTCGTAGATATCATCGACCCCGCGGCCGCCGTTGAGCCGGTCTCTGCCGGTGCCGCCGATGACGGTGTCACGTCCGTTGTTGCCGCGCACGTCGTCGTTACCGCCGCCACCGTCCAGCCGGTCATGCCCATCGTC
>JAJDCV010000192.1 GCA_029260675.1 Phycisphaeraceae bacterium | reverse complement strand
CGCCAACCTCCCCATCGTCGAAGCCACCGCCAGCATGATCGTCGACATCGGCGGCGGCACCACCGAGGTCGCCATCATGTCACTCGCCGACATCGCCCAGTGCGAATCCGTCCGCGTCGCCGGCGACGACATGGACGAGTCAATCATCAACCACATGAAGAAGGCCTACAACCTGATGATCGGCGAGCAGACCGCCGAACGCATCAAGATCGAGATCGGCTCCGCCGCGTCCGACGGCGAAGAGCGTTCCATGGAGGTCCGCGGCCGCGACATGATCTCGGGCCTCCCCCGCAAGACCGTCATCACCAGCGAAGAGATACGCGAAGCCCTCCAGGAACCGCTCAGCGCCATCATCGAAACCGTCACACGCACACTCGAGCGCACCGAGCCCGAACTCGCCGCCGACCTCGTCGACAACGGCGTCGTCCTAGCCGGCGGCGGCTCGCTGCTCCGCGGCATCGACACCGTCATCAGCAACGCGACCGGCCTGGACTGCCGCGTCGCCGAAGACCCCCTGACCTGCGTCGCACGCGGCACCGCCATCTACCTCGAACACCTCGAGGAATGGAAAGCCACCATGGAAAGCGACATGGATGACACCTGATAGGGCGGTCAGGAGGGGCGTCTTCGAGGGCGTCTTTCATAGCCACCACGTCACACGCGGCAGGTCCCGTGGATCGTTGATCCTCGGCTATCAAGGAATGTGTCAGACGCCCATAGCGGATTCTTTTCAGGCGACGCGGGTATGAACAGGCCGCCCATCACACCCAAACGAGTCCTGATCGCACTGGCGGTCATGCTGCTGATCTCCAGCCAACTCCCTTCCACCGCCGCCACGACCCTGTCCTACATCCCGCATTCGTTCGTCTCACTGATCAGCCAGCCCGCCGCGCTGCTGATCCGCCTGTCCACCACCCTGCGCCCGCCCCGGGCTCAGAACCCCGACTTCGCCGTCGGGGGCGACCTCGCCGAACAACTCGCCCAGGCCAAGGTCTACATCGACAACCTCGAACAGGAAGTCATCGAACTCCGCCAGGTCAGCCAGAGCCTCGCACAGATCGACGCGCTGCTGGACCTCGGCGGGATCAAGCTCGTCGGCGCCAACGTCCTGGGATTCAATGGCGACCTTGAAAACCCCATACTCACCATCGGTGTCGGCTCCAACGACGGGCTCCGCGAAGGCCTTGCCGTCGTCTGGGGCGCGGGCCTGGTCGGCAAGGTCGTCGCCACCTCCGGCAACACCGCCGACGTCCAGCTGATCACCGCCGCCGACACCAAGCTGCAGGTCCGTGTCGCCAAACCAAACGCCACGACCACGCCGCTCCCCGCCTTCATCGAGGTGGCGGACGACGGCCGGTCATTCTTTACCGAAGAATTCGCAATCGATGACCCCGTTCAGGCCGGAGACATCGTGCACCTCGCAGACAATAGCTGGCAGTTCCGGGCCAACGGCTTCCTTGTAGGTGTCGTGACCGAGGTCGGCGAGTCGGAAAGGCCGTTATTAAATAGCCGCGTGGTCATCCATCCCACGCAATCGCTGGCTTCCTTGACCCGTGTCGCCGTACTCGTCCCGGTGGAATAGCAACCCAAGGGCTTTGAATGAACTGGTTAGTCTTCGCCATCCTCGCCTACCTCTGCCTGCTTTTGCAGGTGGGGTTGACGTCACTATTGGGGATCCCCGATGCGCAGGGTGTGTCGCCGGACTTCCTGCTGATCCTCGCGGTCTACATCGGGCTGCTGGCCCCGACCAAGACCGTGGCATGGGGGATGCTCACCCTCGGCATCCTCGCCAACCTGTTGCACATCATCACCGGGCCCACCTCCTCGGGCCCGATCCTCGGCCCAGAAGCCCTGGGCTACCTCGCCGGCGCGTTCGCCGTCCTGCAACTACGCACACTCGTCTTCAGAGAGTCCGTCCTCTCCCTGGTCATCATGGTCTTCGTCGTCGGCATCTTCATCCAACTCGTCACCGTCGCGCTCTACACCGGCAGGGGCTTGCCCTTCCTCTTAGGCCAACCCGTCCCCAACTGGAACGCACCCGACGAATTGGTCCACCGGTTCCTTGTGCTGCTCTACTCCGCCGCCGTCGCCATCCCCCTGGGCTTCGTCCTCATCCGCCTCAAACCCGCATTCAACTTCACCGCAGGCCCTCGCGGCGAACGGGTCTTCTGATACCCGGCAACACACATAACCACGAAGAAGCCCACGCTCCTAGAACGTGGGCCGGCCACTCACTCAACATAATTCCTTTTTTACGATCTACACCAACAATCCAACCACTGCCGTAGCCAACACACCCAAAGTAATCAACGCCAGCAACACCCACACAAGAACCCGGAACACTCGCCCCCGCTTGGGTTGCCAGGTCTCGGAGCGTTTATCGCCGGGCATCTACTTGGCCCCATACCCGTCCGGGTTCGCCTCGAACCACCGCCACGCCGTCTCGATTGTCTGCTTGATATCCGTGATCTTCGCCGACCATCCAAGCTCGTTTCGGATCTTGTCCGCGTTGGCGTACAGCATCGGCGGGTCACCCGCCCGGCGGGGGCCCTTATCGGCCGGGATCGCGTGGCCGGTCACCTCCCGCGCCGCGTCGATCAGTTCCTTGACGCTCCGCCCCTGGCCGATCCCAAGGTTGTAGAACCGCTGCTCGCCGGGCTTAAGCGCATCCATCACCACCGCGTGCGCATCCACCAGGTCTTCCACGTGGATGTAGTCCCGCACACACGTCCCGTCCGGCGTGGCGTAATCGTCGCCAAACACCGTCATCTTCGGCACCTTCCCAAGCGCCACATTCAACAACACCGGGATGATGTGCGTCTCCGGCTCGTGGTCCTCGCCGATCGACCCGTCGCTTGCGCTCCCCGCCACGTTGAAATACCTCAACGCCGCGAACGCGAAATCCTTGCTCGCATCCGCGTAGTCCGTCAGCACGCGTTCAACGAACAGCTTGGACCACCCGTACGGATTAATCGGGCTCTGCGGCATCGTCTCGACGATCGGCATCGACTCCGGCTCCCCGTACGTCGCGCACGTCGAGCTGAACACCAGCCGCCTGACCCCCTGCGCATCCATCGCACGCAGCAGGCTCACCGTCCCCGCCGTGTTGTTGTCGTAGTAGGTCAACGGCTCGGTCACCGACTCCCCGACGTACGCCAGCGCCGCGAAGTGCATCACACAATCGATCTTGTGCTCCGCAAGTGCCTGCTCGACCACGTCGGTCTGCCGCAGGTCCGCCTCGATCAGCGGGACACCGTCAGGCACCGCCCCGCGATGGCCACGATACAGGTTGTCCAGCACCGCCACCCCATACCCGCCGGCCAGCAACCGCCGTACCGCGTGTGACCCGATATACCCTGCGCCCCCTGTCACCAGAACATTCATCCACTTCTCCTTCCGAGGCGAGAGGCCACGGCTATATAGCCCGGCCATTCTGGCCGGGTGTTTTTTCATCCCGTGATTCCGACGCCGACGCCTTGCCCCCGCCGATCATATCCACCAGCAACGTAATCATAAATCCCACAATCACCAACCCCGAAGCCGACGCGACCTGCACCGCCGTCGGCGAAAAAACCTCGGTCGGGTAGTCGTCCGGCTCCACCGGCTTGCCTGACGGGTCAAACATCAAACCCCCGTGGGTATCCATTACGACGGTCTGCCCCTTGAGGTTCGATCCCGGCTCCGGCGCGACCCCCTGTTGAAACGGCCAGAGCCCGACCACCGCGCCTAGCAACAGCCCAAGCAGCACGCCCAGCGTTTGTTTCTCACACCGCTTTAACAGCAGCCGAAGGATATTACTCACCGCCACCACCCCGACGACGACACCGATCCCCACCGGCAACACCACATGCATCGCCGGGTCCATCAGCGCCTCAAAGTCACCCGCTTTCGCCGCGTCCTTCGCCATCGAAACCCCGCTTAGGATCGGCACGTACACGCCCAGCACCAATAGCAGATACCCGCCGCTGACCCCAGGCAATATCATCGCGCTGGCGCCCGCGATCCCGGCAAAGAACATCATCACCAGACCCGCACGCTCCGCGCCGCCCCCGCCACGCATCTGGAAATACGCCAACACACCCATCGCGATAAAACCGCTCACCGCCGATACCCACACCCCCGCACCGCCGCGCCCACCGATCAGCCGCCAGACCACCGGCACGCCCCCGAGCGTCAAGCCGATGAACAGGCTGTACATCACCCAACGATGATGCACCACCAGGTCTTTCACCGGCCCCGCCAGTAGAACGATGGCCACCAACGCCGACAGGATCACCGATCCCAACAGCAGCAGCGAACTCTTACGGAACTTTAAGACCGTGACCTCGCCGATCGCGTTGATGAATCTCGGATACACCCCCGCTGCCAGCAGCATCGTCCCCCCGCTGATCCCCGGCACCAGGTTCGCCAACCCCATCAACACCCCCCCGATCGCGCCACGGACGGCCAGCAACGGCAGTGGGGGGGCATCGTCTGTCTGCCGGGTACGGCTGCTTTCAGATTCTTGCATATCGGGTTCGCGATCCGTTTCGGTCTATCAACAGGGTTAAAAAATGATGAGTGGGACCGGCTAAATCGAAGGCTCCCCATTGATCTCTTCCTTCTTCGCCTTGTACGGCTTCATCTCCCCGGACTTCAGCCGGCGGACATAGTCCTTCGTCAGTTTCGCGACCTTCGGCGACAGGATCACCATCCCGACGATATTCGGGTACGCCATCGACAGGATCAGCAGGTCGGTGAAGTCCAGCACGTTGGTCAGGCTCACCACCGGGCCGATCACGATGAACGACAGGAATACGATCCTGAACGGCCAGATCCCCGCCTTGCCAAAGAGGTACTCGCTTGCCCGCTCACCGTAATAGCTCCACGAGATCATCGTCGAATACGCGAACACGAACACCGCGAAACACAGCAGGATCGGCATGAACCCATGTAGCGTGCCGAACGCCTCCGCCGTCATCGCCGCACCGCGCGTCCACCCGGTGGTTTCGCCCAACGCAGATTCCTCGAACTGCCCCCGCGTGATCAGGATCGTCAGCGCGGTCATCGTGCAGACGACGATGGTGTCGATGAACGGCCCGATCATGGCGACCACGCCTTCGCGGACCGGCTCATCCGTCTTCGCCGCCGAGTGTGCGATCGCCGCAGAGCCCAGACCCGCCTCATTCGAGAACGCGCCACGCTTCAGACCGATCACGAAAATCGCCATCATCCCGCCCCAACCCGCGGCCTTGAGGTCGAACGCGTTGACGAAGATCGATTTAAATAACGCCGGCACCGCCTGATAGTTGGTCAGCAAAATAAGCACACACACCACGCAATAGAACACGCACATCAGCGGCACGATCCGGCAGGTCACCTCGCCGATCCGCTTGATCCCCCCGACGATCACCAGACCGACAAGGAACGCCATCGTCACACCGACAACCCACGCGTAGCTCTTGTCGCCATCCAGCATGACCCAGGACACGATCTCCGCGGTCTGGTTGGACTGGAACATGTTGCCCCCGCCCAGCGCACCCATGATGGCGAAGAACGCGAACGAGATCGCCAGCAGCTTCCCAAGCGGCCACCCGATCACGTTGCCCAGCATGTCACGCATCCCCTTGTCCAGGTACACCATCGGCCCGCCGAGGATGTGCTCGGTCTTCTTCCCCTCGGGTTCGACCCGCCGGTAGACCTGCGCCAGCGTGCAGGACGAAAATTTCGAGCACATCCCGAACACCGCCACCACCCACATCCAGAACACCGCCCCGGCCCCGCCCTGGCTGATCGCGATCGCCACCCCCGCGATGTTTCCCAGCCCCACCGTCGCCGATAGCGCGGATGTCAACGCCTGGAAGTGCGTGATCTCCCCGTGGTCGTCCGGGTTGTCGTATTTGCCCCGGATCACCGCGATGCTGTGGAAGAACAGCCGGAAGTTGATGAACCCAAACCGGAACGTAAAAAAGACAGCACCGGCAAGCAGCAGGGCGATGATCAACGGCACGGGTACGCCATCGGTCACCGGCTTGCCATCGTCACCCAGAACGGCGTTGCCCTGCTCGTCGATCTGTTCCTTCTTGAAAGACCCGCCCGAGATATCTACAAACAGGATCGGTGCGATCCAGCCGTTAACCGTACCGAACGCGTTATCCAGCTTTTCTTCAATCGTTTCCTCAGCAGCAGGCTCGATCTCTTCCACCGCGGTCGCTACCACATCCACGACGTCAGACACCACGTCATCGGCTATCTCAACAGCCTCTGTGGTTGCGGCGACCTCATCAGACGAGTTGTCCTGCGCCATCGCCGGCAACGACGTCGCCATAACGAACAAGCAGGTCAACAGGGTGAAAAAGTCAATCGGTAACGGGCGGTAGCGTGTAGCGCTCAAGGTCCGTCTCCTGAATAGTGAAGTGTAGTTGAGTGTAGACGCCCTGACTGCCCGGAGGTTATCGATCCAAGACGTATGACCTGACCGTCCGTGAAAAAACCTCGATCACCCCGGTCAATCCACCCGCACAAACCTCGGCTCGCCCAACGCCTCGCTCACCGCGATGTTCACCCGGCGGACCGCGTCGATCATGCCTTCATCGTCTCGCTTCGCGTTAAACCGCCCACGCAGCAGCGACGGGCCCAGCGTGTCCTCGAACCCCTCGCTCTTGTCCGCCAGGCTCATCGTGGCCTGCCAGATGTTGGCCTGGAGATTTGGTTGGCCCGTATCCGATTCGGGGAACAGGAACCCGCCGCCGGAGTAGACCCCGACCTGTCGGCCGGCCTGGCTGTCACTGAAAATAATGTACTGCACCGTCGCGTTGGTCGCCGTCTCATCCAACGGCGTGGCGGCGGCCTTGGGCTTCCAGAACATCCGCACGATCAACGCTCGCTTGAGGTGGTCCGCGGGCCCCTCGGTCAGCAGGACCGTGAGCGTGCTGGGCCCGTCCAGGCTGTACCGCCCGGTGTCGAACCCACCGACCGCGAGGTCTTCGGGGTTGCTTCGGCTCTGGATCTGCAGGTCGCCTTCGTGGGCGCCGCCCCCGCCGGCGCAGCCCAACGCCGCAGCCGAAAACAACGCCAGGACCAACAGCCTCCATGCCGGTTGTGCGATTGTCTTTGGCGTCATGCCGAGTCCGCGTCCTTGAACGAGTGGGCCGAGGGGATCTTCAGGGTTTCATGCGTCGACGACTCATCAGATTCGTCCGGCGTCGGTGCCTGACGCAAACCCAGGCACACCAACGCATCGCGCTCCACGATCGAACGCAACTGCTCGCGCGGGACGCTCGGCAGCGGGGTGCCCTGTGTGAACGTATTAATCGAATAGATCGAAACGATCGCCTTCTCCGGCTCGCAGAACGGGTAGTTGCTCCCGAACAGGATCCGCCCGGTCGCGTCCTGCTGGTGCGCCAAAATCAAGGCGTTGTACAACTGCCAGGGCCGGGCCGAAAGGTCCGAAAGGTCCGCGTACACCGTCGGGTGCTTGTCGATCAGTGTCAGGCACTGATGCACCCACGGGTCACCCAGCGACGAGATCACAAGCTTCAATTCCGGGAACGTCCGCGCCACCTCGTCCAGCAGATACGGCTGGGCAAACTCCAGCTTCGCATCACGCGCCAGCAGCGTCGCCGACTCGAACAGCACAGGCACGTTCATCGCCTGGCAGGCCTCATACAACTCCATCGCCCGGGTGTCACACGGATGGCACGCCTGCGCCGCCGGGCTCACCGTCACCCCGACCAGCCCCAACTCCCGGGCCCGCTCCAGGCTCTTGACCGCATCCCCCCGCGTCGGGTCGATCCCCGCCACCCCCAGGTATTTCCCCGGGTCCTTGCAGACATAGCTGGCGACCTGCTCGTGCGAGATCGAAGCCCCCAGGTAAGCGCTATCAAACCCCAGGATCAGCGCGCTGCGGACCGGGTGCATCGCCTCGTGATGAGCGTCCGGCGAGGCATCGGGACGCGACCATGTCTCGCTGGGCCGACTCCGAAGCGTCTCCTCAGCACGCCCGAGCTGATCGGCGTTGTCCCAGACTCGGGTATGCACATCCACAATCATGCCGAATATCCTACCCGCCGAGGCGAATAAGGGCCAAACCCGCCGTTGGGAGTGTGGTAAACCGCCAAGCCGCTAAGGTGACTAAGCAGAGAAATAGCCTTGACAGGGTTAAACCGGTCCATGCGGCATGTATCTGGTTGACCTTCAATCCCCCTGATCCAGGCCTCTGTCCCCCGATACCCCAAACCCGATCCCCGATACCCGCACAATCAATGCGCCGCCTGCTTCTCGTATTCCTCCGGCGACAACAACCCCGCCAACTGCCCCGCATCCGTCGGCCGAACCTTCAGGATCCACCCCTCCCCGTAACAGTCCCGGTTGATCAGCGACGGGTCTTCCACCACCGCCTGATTCACCTCCACCACCTCCCCGTCGATCCCGCAATACAACTCGCTGGTCGCCTTGACCGACTCGATCTCACCCAGCGGGTCATCCTTACCGATCGCCCCCTCGGCCGTGACCTCCAGGTACGTGATGTCCGTCAACTCATCCACCGCGAACTGGCTGATCCCGATCACCACCACATCCCCCTCGGGCTTGTGCCACTCATGGCTCTCCAGGTAACGTCGATCATCAGGTGCAGGCATGGCGGGGCTCCGGGGGTTGGGGCGTCCGGGGTTCCAGGTGGGTAGGTTTATTGAATCCGCGGGCATCATATAAAGACACGATACCCAATACAAAACCACCCCAACTAACCCCGTTTAGCGGGTGATCCCAGATCACCGTGTCGGCGTCCCGACTGCCCCTTATTAACATACAAAAACCGCCGACCCTTTCGGATCGGCGGTTCATGATATTTTAACTTGTTGTAACTAGCCTATCAGGCCCCGACCGTCGCCTCGCTAGTCGCCCACTTAATGAGCACGTCCGCAACCTCGGGCCGGCTGAACTCGGCGGGGGGCCGTTCGCCGTTGCCGAGCATCTCGCGGACCTTGGTGCCGCTTAGGAAGACCTGGTCGCCCTTGATCTTGGGGAACGTCTTGCCGGAGACCATGCCCTGGGCCTTGTGGCTCCAGGCGGCGTGCTCGAACTTCAGCAATTCGATCTCGATCTCGCCGTCAGCGAACTTGTCGAAGATGTTCTGTGCATCGTACGTGCCGTAGTAGTCGCCGACGCCGGCGTGGTCACGGCCCACAATAAAGTGGCTGATCCCGTAGTTCTGCCGGGTCAGGGCGAGCTGCACCGCCACGCGTGGCCCGGCGTAACGCAACGCACCGGGCCTCACGGTCAGCATCGTGCGCTCAGCCACGAAGTAGTTTTCGATGATCGTCTGGTAGCAGTCCATGCGGACGTCGGCGGGGATGTCGCCGGGCTTGGTCTCGCCGACCAGCGGGTGGACCAGCAGCCCGTCGGTGATCTCCTGGGCGCACTTGCACAGGTACTCGTGAGCCCGGTGGATCGGGTTACGCGTCTGGAACGCGCTGACGGTGTTCCAACCCTTCTTCGTGAATGCCTCGCGTGTCTGCGCCGGGGCCAGACGGTGTTCGGTGAACTGCTCGCCGGGCTCTTTCTCGGGGGTCACCGTGATCACATGGATGTCGCCACCCACACACCAGTCGCCCTCATCGAGTACGGCCTTGACGCCCGGGTGCGCCTCATCCTCGGTCCCAAACACATTGGGGACTTCCAGCTTCTTATCGTGTGCGTAGATCTCTTCGCAATCGATCACCGCCAGCAGCGTGCCGTCGCTGTGGTGGAGCGCCGCCTGCCCGCCTTCTTTGAGCGTGCCCTTGACCGCGTCGTCGACCGACAGCGTGATCGGGATCGGCCAGACCGTCCCGTTGGCCAGGTGCATGTCCTTGCAGATGCCCTCGAAGTCGGCCTTCTTGACGAACCCGGTCAGCGGGCTGAACGCCCCGATCGCGATCATCTCCAGGTCGCACGCCTGCTTGGCGCTGAGCGTGATGCTCGGCAGACCGGCCGCGGCGGCCTTGAGCTTTTCGGCCTGGTTGGCGTCTACAATACGGTTAACGAGCGTGCCGCCGTGCGGCGGGATCAGGTGGCTTGACATTGTGGGAAGAATCCTTGTCGATACGGGGTTTAATAGGGGGATGCGGATAGTAGTGGCCCCGGCCTCCCCCTGCAAACCCGGGGTGGATCTCGGACCGAATCCGGTTGTATACGGATCGTAAGTGACGTAATCTGGAATAAATAAAACCTTATAAATAGAGCCCAACCTATGATGAATGATCGAACGACCCCCCGTATAACCGTCATTTGGCTGTTGTTGGGTATCGCGGCTTACCAGCCCGTACACGCCGCCCCCCCCGGCGAGCAGCTGATGGACAAGGTCACCCAGGCCTACCAGGACATCCAGCAATACGACGCGACCGTTCGGCTCTCGATGCAGCAGACCCAGGGCCGATGGACCTCCGCACAGGAAGGCGACGTCTACATCGCCCTGGACCGCCCGGGCAACCGCCTGCTGATCGACACCCCCGACCAGCTCCTGATCGCCGACGGCAAGAAGGTCTACTTCCGACACACCCAGATCCCCGGCAAGCACCTTGAAATCTCCACCGTATCCCCGCTGACCAGCGAGTGGATCACCCAGCACATGCCGACCCTGGCCTTCCCCTCCGTCCCGGCCGACCTGGCGTTCCTGCTCTCTCCCGACCCGCTCGCGTTCATCAGCCAGGGCGCCGCCGGCGACCCCGCCACGCTCCCGCCGGAGGTGGACGATCCTGAAAAACGCCCACGCATCCGTAGCGCCATTCAGGCCGGCACCGTCACCTTCACCATCGACCCCGCCACATACCTGATCGACAAGGCCGTCGTCGACGTCGACACCGCCGCGCTGGGCGGCAAGCCCGGCATGACCATGGCCTACGTCATGGACGTCCAGGTCCACAGCAACGATCAGGCTCTCGATAAAGATCGCTTCGTCTTCGACACCATTAACTCCATCGCCTCGCCCTCCATGCAGCACATGATGGCAAGCGGCGCCAACGCCCCCCACGCCATGCAGGACAAGGACGCACCGTTGCTGAAACTGACAGCGTTAGACGGCGATGACTACGACATGGCCGACGACGACGCCAAGGTCATCATCCTCGACTTCTGGGCCACGTTCTGCCCGCCATGCCAGCCCGGACTCGCCGAGCTTCAGCAGGTCTACGACTGGGTCCAGCAAGAGGGCCTCCCCGTCGCGATCTACGCCGTCAACCAGGGCGAATCCGCCGAACTCGCCAGGCAATACCGCGATCAATTCGGCCTGACCATCCCCGTGCTCCTGGACCAGCAGTACACCGCGTCCCAGGCCTACCGTGTCATGGCTCTACCCGAGACCATGGTCATCGCCAACGGCAAAGTCCAGCACGCCCACATCGGCTACCGCCCCGGCGTCGGCGAGCAGATGAAGGCGGAGATCAAGGCGTTGTTGGCAGAGTAATCAGAAATGTACGTAGATTTAGGCGGCAAGCAGACCGGAGGACATCGCGGTGCATGGAAAAATCATCGTACTATTGATTCTGCTTTTTCCTGTTGCAGGCTGTGCCGTACGGGCAACAGATAGACCGACCGTGACCGGCAAGGTGTTGGATGGCAAGGGCGATCCGATCGTAAATGCGAGTGTGGTTGTAGAAGACAGGGGCCAAGCGGCTGTATGGTTTCCTGAACGTGTGAAAGAGTTTGAGGATGCTCCAGGCGAGGCCAGTAAATTACCGACCGGTGAAGCGGTTTCGCTAGAAGATGGGCGTTTTAGCGTCAAGGGTCTAGGCAGGTGGGGGCTCTACTTCCCCCCGATGGATCTTTTCCCCTACCGGGGCAAGGCGGTGGCTACCGTGTCCGCACCAGGATACCAGCCACTTACGCAGACATTCACTTACGAAGGGGATTATGACCCTTGGGGTATCGGGCGACTTTCGTCGCACGATCTTGGCGATGTCCGTCTTAAACCGACAGGAC
>JAJDCV010000191.1 GCA_029260675.1 Phycisphaeraceae bacterium | reverse complement strand
TTTCATGATATGTTCCCTGGAAAGACTCAATGGAACCCGTCGCGTTCACAGCAAACGTATAGAGCACCTAAAATAGTACCTGTATCCAAGGCGTATGTCATGCACCGGGCTGCCGTAGTTAGATTATCCCGGCTATAAATCTACGTTGGTGTTTACCCAACTGACGGGTTGTCATCCGGCATTACGTCGCATGGACCCGCCTCTGCGCCTCAGCAGAGCCGATAGGCCCAACAATACCAACCCCAATGTCCCCGGCTCGGGGATCGCGGCCAGTGCGCCCGGCGGCGGTGTGCCCGCGTTCCAGTTGCCCAGGACGATGTTGAGGTCTTCAATCCCGACAAACCCGTCACCGGTCGGGTCGCCGGAGAAGAGATAACCCTCGGTGACGGTCTGGTTCCAGTGAGAAAGGATGATGTTCAGGTCGGCGAGCCCGACGAAGCCGTCAGAGTTCAGGTCGCCGATGAGGGTGACGATGTCGCTGATGGCGAGGAAGGCGTTGCCGGGTTCGGGGTTGATGACGATGTTGCGGTCGGCGAAGAGGTTGGTCCCGATGATGGCGGGCACGATGTTGATCCCGTCCCGCGGGTCGGGGACATCCAGGACGATCACGGGGACGTTGGTCAGGGCGAAGCTACCGCCGACGGTGTCGAGGCTGAACGATTCGACGAAGAAGCCGGGGACATCGAGGACCACGCCGCCGGCGCCTTGGATCTCCACGGTGAACTCGGGGGTATCAAGCACGACATCGAAGCCGAGATTGGAAGCGACCAACTCCGATACGACCGTGACCTGCGCCCCGGTATCGAAGAACATCAGCATGTCGTTCTGTGCGACCCCGTTGTTGAAGATGTCGCCCTGGATGAACATCGCGCCGGGGATGTTGCTGGGGATCGAGGGGTCCTGGTGGAAGTCGTTGGGATCGGGCAGGCCCAGGTTCGGGAAGAACGCCGGCGGGCTGGCGAAGGCCGATCCCGGGAGCAGTTGAAGCGGCGCGGTCAGCGTGATGTTGGGGATGCCCGGGTCGCCGAACGGCAGCATCTGGACCTCCGGCGACTCGAAGACCTCACTACCCACCACGATCTCCTTGCGCTGATCGGCGTTAATGACGGTCGTGTACTGACTGGCCAGCGGGAGACCTACCACATCCGGGAGCAACGATGCCGGGTTGTTCGCGCCGACGATCGAGACGTTGTATTGCCCGACGAGGCTCGAGGTGTTCAGCGACAGGCTGGCCCCACCGGTGGCGTTGGAGAACCCGGTGACGTAGATACCCGTTGGGTCATGGATCGTCCCGAACTCCGTGCCGCCTGCGCCGCCCAGGCCGATCACCTCGGTGCCCAGCAGGTTGTTCCCGGCAAAGTCGAAGTCGGTAATCGCCCCGGCGGTCATCAGGTGCACCTGGGCCCCGGTGTCCAAAAGCGCCACCCGGTAATGCGGCGACCCGTTGGAAGCCAAGGCGTTCGCGCCGGGCAGGCCGTTAGCCAGGTAGGTATCGGTGTTGACCGCGAAGAAATCCAGATCATCGACGGTGTCTTCATTGGTCATGCTGACCGCGACCAGGGGCTGGTACCCACCGATCGGGACGGTCGTGACGGGGGCGACCACAAGATTGGTCTGGATGTGATTGACCGAAAGCCCACCGGCAAGGTCAAGGGGTATCTGGGCGTGCGCTTGGGGTGCACACAACAAACCGGCGAGGCACAGCGCCAAAACGGCAACTACAGAACGGCTTCCTACCGGTCGTCTTAACCTATGCTCAGACATCGCCCCTCCAAAATGAAGGCATAACACGTTAAATCAATTGACACATCGCCCTCATGTAATTTACCACATAATCCTGTGTTTACAAGAGATTTAGGGCCATTGCCGGGTGCACGACGGGCAAATGTGCCCCTGACGGTCACTCAGCGGGGACCGGCTGGTCTTGACCATTGCCCCCCACCTTGATCCGCTGGGCGATGTCCTCGAACGCCTGTGCGACGCCCACAAACGCCTGCACGACCATCGGGTCGAACTGCGTGCCGGATGCCTCAATGATCATCTGCCTGGCGTTGTCGTGAGATATCGCGTCCTTGTACGCCCGCTCGCTGGTGAGCGCATCGTACACGTCGGCCAGCGCGACGATGCGCGCGGCCATGGGGATGTTCTCCCCCTTGAGCCCGAAGGGATAGCCCGTGCCGTCCCACCGTTCGTGGTGGCCGAAGCAGACCTGGCTGGCGGTCGCAAGGAACGGGTCGTCGCCCCACCGTCGTTTGATCTCCATGAGCGTGTCGCCGCCGATGAACGGGTGCTTCTCGACAATCTTTCGCTCCTCGTTGGTGAGCGCGGAAGGCTTGCGGAGCACCGCGTCGGGGACGCCGACCTTGCCGATGTCGTGCAACACCGCGGTGCTGGCGAGTGTCTGGACCCAATGCTCGTCCCCGCCAGGTGTCTGCATCATCGACACCTGCCGGGCGAGGATCTCGGTGTATTGGGAGATGCGTTCCAGGTGCTCGCCGGTCTCCCCGTCGCGCGACTCGGCCAGCTTGGCGAGCCCGAAGATGACCGCGTCTCGGCTACGCAATAGCGCCGCGCTGCGGTGGGCGACCTGCGCCTCCAGGCCCCGGTTGATCTGCGAGAGCCTGCTCTCGTAACGCCTGACAATAACCAGCGTGACCAGCGCGCTGATGACAACCACCGCCACCACTACAACCGTCCCGATGGCGCGGACCTTCTCTTGAAAAGCCAGGACCGCCATCCGCAGCGGCGCTTCGGGCTGGTGGATCAACATCCGTGCGTTGAGCCTGGGGATCGAGATCGCGTCCAGCACGTACGAATCATCCGACAGCTGGGCCCAACCCAACGCCACGCCGTCACCGACCGAGCTTCTCACCGCTTGTGTACCCTCCCGGCGCAGGATCTCGTCGATGGTCGTCTGCGCCAGCTCCGGCCGAGACCTGATCTCGGGGTGGCATAACACCCGCCCGTCGTTGTCCCGGACCACGCACAGGTAACCCCCGGTCGGCAGCTTCGTATCCTCGACCAGCTTCTGCATCCGCTTCCACCCCGGCGAGCCAGGCTCCGCGTCGTCGATATTCATCAGCTCAATGATCTGAACGATCTGTATAGCCATCTGGTGTGATGCCGAGAGGACGCGGTCGCGCACCACATCGCCCAACCCCCGCTCAAGCCAGGCACCGAACCACAGCAACGCTGCCAGCAGACACGCCAACTGCCCAAGCAACAACGCCGAGACCAGCAGTGTTCTTCGTGTGATACGTTTGGGCATGGACAGGATCTTAACCGCATTAACGCCCGAAAGTCGATAGCGGATCTCGAATTCATTGATCGCATCAGAGCACCCGCCCCGACCCCCGCCGGACGCTCCCGGCCCCGAACCGGTCCTGGATCGTGTCCATCGCTTCATCAAGCTGCTGACGCTTCTGACGACCCGGGTCCGTAAACAGGTCCATCTGCCCGCCGCCGCTTTCAAGACGATCGGCACTGATCCCGATCAGGCGGACCGGGGTGAACCCCTGCCGAGCCCAGTCGTCAAACAAACCACACGCAACCTCCCACAATTCCTCGGTCAGGTCGCTGGCACGGTCCAGCGTGCTGGATCGTGTGATGGTCTGGAAATCGCCGTAGCGGATCTTCACCGTCACGCCCCGCGCACGCAGGCCTTGCTTACGCAGACGCCGACCGACCTGTTGGGTCTGCCCTAACAACACGGAGCGGACGTGGTCGCGGTCGTCGATGTCCCGGTCAAACGTCTGCTCCTGACCGATCGACTTGGCCCCGTGGTCGGGCGTCACCGGCCGATCATCGATCCCGCGCGACAACCGGTAGAACCGTCTGCCGTGCTTGCCGAACCGCTGGTCGAGTTCCTTTTCGTTCAGGGCAATCAGGTCGCCGAACGTCCGCACACCCTGAGCTTTCAGCTTCTCCGCCGTGGCTGCGCCAACGCCCCACATCCGCTCGATCGGCAGCGGTGGCAGCACACCATCCACATCCCCGGGTCCGATCACGGTCAACCCATCGGGCTTGTCCATATCCGAAGCTAGCTTCGCCAGGAACTTATTGAACGACACCCCCACCGACGCGGTCAGACCCAATTCATCTTTGATACGCCGGCGGATCTGCTTCGTGATCGTCACCGCGTCACCCAGCAGGCGCGCCGACCCGGTCACATCCAAAAATGCTTCGTCTACGCTCATCGGCTCAACCAACGGCGTCACGCTTTCAAATATCTCAAATACCGCGGCGCTGAAGTGACGTATCCGTTCACCGGGCACCTTGACGACAACCGCGTCCGGGCACAGCCGCTTCGCCTGCGCCATCGGCATCGCCGACCGACAACCAAACGCCCGCGCCTCGTAAGACGCCGCCGACACCACCCCCCTGGGCCCGTCATGCCCCGTCAGCACCGGCCGACCCCGCAACGCCGGCTGATCCAACTGCACCACCGACGCAAAAAATGCGTCCATATCCACATGCAGGATGGCGCGGTGCTGATTCATAACCACATCCTACAGCGGCAATTCATCACTGACGATACCGGACATTACCAGGACACGGAGGGGGAAGAACAGATGAAACAGGGATAAACGCTGATGAACGGTGATGATCATCTGTCAGGTCGTGCCCGAGGAGTCATTCTATCCGTGTTCATCAGTGTTCATCCCTGTTCCTCTTCCTAATTCTTCTCCGTGTCTCCGCGCCTCCGCCCCCTCCGTGATTCTCTTCTCCCCGCCCGCTACACTAACCCACATGCTCACGGTCTTCCCGGACATCTTGCACATCGGTTGGTTCATCGTTCTGCCGGTGATGCTGCTGATCGGGCTGGGGTTTGTGATCCAGAAGCGGCTGGGGCTGGACATGCCGACGCTGGTCCGGCTGAATTTTTATGTCGTCGTGCCGGGGATGATCTATTTCGCGGTGGTGGACTCTCGGCTCGTGGCCGGGGACGTGGGGAAGGTGGTCGGGTTTACGCTCCTGGCGATGTGTGTGTGGTCGGGGCTGACGTACACGGTCGCGAAGCTGCGGGGCGTGCCGATGGACCAGCGCCGCGCGATGCTGATGACCAGCCTGTTCTACAACTCCGGGAACTTCGGCCTGCCCGTGCAGGAGCTGGCGTTCCGCGCCACGCCCTTCGGCGGGACCGCTGCGACGGGCCTGCAGGTCTTCGTGCTGGTCGTGCAGAATATCGCCAGCTTCACGCTGGGCATCATGCTCGCTGCCGGCAAGCTGTCCGACGGACAATG
>JAJDCV010000190.1 GCA_029260675.1 Phycisphaeraceae bacterium | reverse complement strand
TTGAACTGGGTGCATGGGGAGGCGTTCGTCTACGACCTCGCCGAGTTGGGCGTGTCGCTATTGTTGTTTGTGATCGGGCTGGAGTTTTCGCTGCGTCGGTTGCTGCGTATCGGGGCGGTGGGTCTGGGCGGGGGAGCCTTGCAGGTGGTGGTGACCTGCGTGGTGGGTGCGCTGGTAGCGCGGGGGTTTGGGCTGGGTGGGCCGGAGTCGGTCGCGGTGGGTGCGATCGTTTCGCTGAGCAGCACGGCCTGCGTGTTGCGGGTGTTGTCGGACCGGGCGGAGATGGACAGCGTGACCGGGCGGACGTCGTTGGGTGTGTTGCTGTTTCAGGACGCTGCGGTCGTGCCGTTGGTCTTGCTGGTGACGATGCTGGGCGGCGACCCGACGGTCGGGGCGATCGCCTGGGGTATGGGGAAATCGTTGCTGTTGATCGCCGGGCTGGCGTTGGCGTTGTTCGCGGTGAGCAGCCTGCTGTTGCCGAGGGTGATGCGCGACCCGACACTGATGCGTAACCGGGAGTTGGCGATTTTACTGGCGGTGGTGCTGGCGCTGGGTTCGGCGTGGCTGGCGCACAAGTTTGGGTTGTCGCCGGCGGTGGGGGCGTTCATGGCGGGGATCCTGTTGGCTGAGTCGCCGTTTGCGGTGCAGATCCGTGCGGATGTTGGGGCGTTGCGTGCGTTGTTTGTGACGTTGTTCTTCACGTCGGTGGGGATGCTGGGCGACCCGGTGTGGATCGCGGAGAACGGTGCGTTGATCGCGGGGGCGGTCGGGCTGATCCTGGTGGGCAAGACGGTGGTGACGACGCTGGTCGTTCGGCTGTTCACGCCCCGTGTCCGTCACGCCGCCGGCGCGGGGCTGTCGCTTGCGCAGGTCGGTGAGTTTTCGTTTGTGTTGGCGCAGATCGCTTTCGCCGGGGGGGTGCTGGGTGAGCACACATTCAAGTTATTCGTGTCGGTGACGCTGGTGACGCTGTTCATGACGCCGTACCTGGTTGCGGGTGGGCCTAAGTTTGGGCGGTTTATTCAGGGGTTGGCACGGGGTGTGGGCCTCTCGAATATCGACGAGGTCGAGCCCGACGCCCACGGCTCGCCGATTAGCGGGCACATCATCGTGAACGGCTTCGGGCCCGCGGCGCAGCGGATGCACGCCAAGATGTTCAAGCGTCACGGCAGCGTGCTGGTGGTCGACCTGAACCCGCGCAACCTCACGCTCGCGCGTGGGATGGGCTTGAGCGTGCAGGTCGGGGACGCGACCAACCCCGAGCTGATCCGTCACCTGCGTGTCGACGAAGCGGGGATTGTCGTGGTCACCATCCCGGACCATCGCGCGGTGATCACCACGGTCCGTCACGTCCGCGCGTTGGCGCCGCAGACCCCCATCATCGTCCGAAGCCGTTACCACGCCTTTACGGATGACATCCAACGTGCCGGTGCGACGGTGACCGTGGATGAAGAGGACTGGATCGGGAGACGGCTTGGTCTTGAGGTCAACCGGCTACTGCGGAGGCAGGCGGGGGATGATGATTTAGAGGTTGGTGGTTAGCAGCGTCTGGCGACCAAGTATCAACCCGGCGGGGTGCTGTTGGCTTCACTCGCCGTCTACTCTCGGAGTGATGTTTCGGTTATATTGCAGTCAGACGGGTGCGGCCCATATAAACAGGAGCGAACCTTTATGTCTCGATTACTTCAATATGTCCTGCTCGGCTTGTTTCTTTTGGTTCTCTCCGCGTGCAGTTACTACGAGTTCACCGATAACGCATCCGGCAAGCAGTACCTCAGCAAGGCGGGGCAGTTCAACATGAACGCATACACCGGTTCATTAGGGCTGACAGATTTACAGACCGGTAATTTTGTCGTGCTCCAAACCTACGAGATGCGTAAGGTTCCCAAGGATGAAGCCGAGAGGCGGCTGGGTATTTACCACGATCGTTAAGGGGAGCGGGCGGGTCTATTCGTCGGCGTAGGTGTAGTGCAATAGTGTGCGGGCCGGATTCTGGATGACCGGGCTATTATTTAGGGGCATAGAAACCCTGTGGCAATCATAACCATCCCGAGGGTGGTCAAGGCTTGTTTCATGCTGATGCTCGCGGCGCCCCCGGTGGCCAGGGGGTTGTATGTGGACAGCTACATCCATAGGCACACCGGCGAGCGGTTTCTGGGGGCGACGCAGGTGCTGGCGAATGACGCGATCATCTATGTCGTTCTCTTGTCGCTTTTCTACCTGTCGTTCCTGAAGAAGACCCCGCGTGCCGTTTCGATCCTGCTTAGGGTGCTGGCTTTTGGGGCTTTTCTTCTTTACGCGATCGATGTGGTGGTCATGGTGTGTTTCAACGCGCACCTGACGGTGGACGATACCGTGGCGTACTCGACGTATGCGCATAAATACCTCGCCCAGATCACGCGGAAGCGGCACGTGCTGATTTTGCTGGCCGGGGTATTCGCCGTCGGGCTGGCCGGGTGGGTGCTTGTCTGCCGGTACACCCTTGTCCGTGTGTGGCAGCATGTCCTGGCGGGGCTGGCGGTGTTGGGACTGTTGATGGCCTGGTGTTTTGCTCGCAACGACACCTATATCCATTCGTGGAGATATAAGAACGTCGTGGCATACACGCTGGAGGTCCGGTCGGAGTCGCGCGGATACAGCGACGGGTTTATCAGCGGGTTCAGCTTCGATGCAGACGAGGTCGAGGAGCCCAATACGCCCCAGACGCCGAACATTATTATCCTGATGGTCGAGTCGTTGTCGTCGTATCAGAGCCAATACTTCTCGGGTCTTTACGACTGGATGCCGAGCCTGGATAAAATCGCCCGGGAGAATGTGGCGTACACGGGGTTTTACGCCAATGGGTTCTGCACGAACGACTGCTACATCTCCGTGCTGATGGGTCGGCTTCCGCTGCGTCCGCCGGGGTCGGGTGGGTTTGTTGGCAACGGGCCGTACAGCGGGTTCGAGGACGACCCGGAATCCCTGCCGAGGCTGTTGTCTAAGCAGGGTTACGCCACCGAGTTTCTGATGGCCGGGGACCAGGGCTTCTCCGGCGTCGGGGACTGGGCTAAGGGGCTCGGGTTCGACACCCTGGAGGGCCACGACCACCCGGCGTACGACGGCTGGGAGCGGTACCACTTCGAGTCCGCCCCCGACGAGGCGCTCTACGCCCGTTTGGTAGAGCGGATCGACCAGCATCAGCAGACCGACGGCCGGTTCTTTATGTATGTGTCGACAATGACCACGCACCACCCGTTTGTGAACCCGCAGACCGGCGAGCATTCCGAGGAGCAGACGTACCGGTATGCCGACCGCCAGCTCGGTGCGTTCCACGAGAAGCTGATCGAGATGGGGTACTTTGATGACGGGATCCTGATCATCCTCGGCGACCACCACGCGATGGTGCCGTTGAAGACCGGGGAAACCGAGGCGATGGGGGAGTACCGCGCCGCGGCGCGGGTGCCGATGGTCGTGTCGTACGGCAACAGGAAACAGGCGGTGGTGGCCGGGCTGCACCAGCAGGCCGATATTTATCACAGCCTCGTAAGCCTGACTTCTTCCCAGCGGGTCACTTCTGACTGGGTCGGTGATATCTTCAACAATCGACCCGTGAAATACGTCATCCATCGGCGCGGCGATTTCCGGAACATTGTCAGCGTCTTTACCGAAAACGAGGACTACCTGATCAAGCTGGATGGGGATGACACGCGGGTGATCGGGGGGGAGCCCGGCGATGATGCGCTCGAGGCGGCGATCGTCGGGCGGGTGAACGCGGCGCGTCTGTTGGAACTCGCCCAGGAGTAGGACGCGGGGGCGTGGGACAAGCAAAACAAGACAATCCAATCTCGTGATTTAGGCTGATTTTGTATGTTGCAATCAGTCTAAAAAATGCTTGACAATCTGGGGGGGATCCCATAATTTAAAGGTAGTTACTCTTGGGCGGGTGGTCCATTTCTCTGTCTCTGCGGGATCACGCTGCGATTTTAATAGTTGTTTTTCATGTCTACTTTGGGAGTCTTGATGATGAAGAAAGATAAGGGCGGTGGAGCTACGATTTTCTCGGGATTGTGTGCGGTCTTGATCATAACGGGGCAGGCGTCGGCCTTGACGACGCCGACGACCGTCTTTACTGACAACTTTGATAGCGGTGTCGCGTCGCCCCAGTTTTCGGGCGTACCCAGCGTGGTTGGGGTACAGGGGTATTCCGGGATCGGCGGGTTTTTAGGGAACTTCCTGCGCAGCGGCGGGACGGAAACCCTGACGCTCAACGGGTTGCCCGCCCACACCAGCGTGACCGTCAATTTCATGTTTGCCGCGATCGATTCCTGGGACGGCTTTGTCAACGCCGGCCCCGATTTCTTTAACGTCACGGTGGACGGGGCGTCTGTCTTTTCTGAGACATTTGACAACAGCATCGGTCTGGGGGATCAGGGATTCGATCCGGCCAACGCGACCGGGGCACGCCTGTCCTACGGCTCGAACCTGGGATTCACCGTCGGAGGCCCTTACAACGACGCGGCTTACGACATGAGCGTCCTACCGGCTTTCAGCGAGATCCCTCACTCGGCAAGCTCCCTGACCGTTTCCTGGTTCGCCAACGGTGCCGGTTGGCAAGGCAATGCGGATCGAAATGATGAATCATGGGCGATCGATGCGGTGGAAATCATCGTCGATGCGATCGATACCAAGCCCCCGCCGCCAAAGGACAACCCCATCCCCGAGCCCGTGACCGCCGGCCTGACGTTCATGAGCCTGGGCGCCCTCACGGTCGCCACACGCCGTCGGCGTAAGTAAGACAACCCCGCCGAACAATCCAATACACCCACGCGCCCCGCAGCGATGCGGGGTGTTTTATGCGCCCAAGCAACATCGCCTTCGCGCATCGTGCCAATCGGCGGCAAGGTATGGCATGGAATGGCCACAAAAGAGACAAAGTTCACAAGGGGGATAAGGGGCAAGGGGTGGTCCCGTTTATGCAGACGGGGATCCACGGATCCACATCCATGGGGCGCTGGCCGGCTGCGGCGTGAGTTATAATGGCTTATGTAACCTTGTCACCCTCAAACAGGAGACGAGCCATGAAATGCCCCAAATGCGACAACGTGATGCAGAAGGTGTCGGTCGAAGACATCGAGGTCGATTGTTGCGGCAACTGCGAGGGCATCTGGTTCGACCTGCGCGAGCACGATCACCTAAAAGACATCCGCGGCAGCGAAGACCGGATCGACATGGGCGACCCCGCGAAGGGCGATCAGATGAACGCCGTGCGCAACATCCACTGCCCCCGCTGCACCGTCCAACTCGTCAAACTATTCATGCACGACCAGACCCACATCAAGTACGAACAGTGCGCTACCTGCGGCGGCGTCTTCCTGGATGCGGGGGAGTTCACGGACTTCAAGCAGATGACGGTCGCGGAGAAGGTGAAGCGGGTGTTGGTACCGTTTAGGTAGTTGATGCTTTGAGTTAAAACTCGTACTCTGATTACGCATCTAATCCGATCGTAATCAGGAGCCTGCGCCATGGATGGCAACAATTCTAGTCAGCTGACGAGCATCCAGTTTAAGATCCTCCTCTCAATCAACTTCACAACGTTGCTAGCAGTGGTAATGTTGTTCGTAAGTCAACCTCCCACTGACCCCGGGCATGTTCGTTTGCATGAAATGGTGGAAGCGCAAGACTGGCTTATTGGGAAGACAACTAAAGCGCTGACGGAACTGCACATTGAATATGCAAAATCATCGTTCGGTATGGATATCGCTAAGTCGAGGCCAGAGCTTGCAGAACGTCTTGAGGCATATGAAGCCCGTCGCGATGAATGGAGTAGCGATCTAGATGAGTCGCGTGAAAAGTTAGAAGCCGGATATCAAAAGCTGCTTAAAGAATCAGAATCAGATGAGGATCTCAGTAGTGAAGAGGATTACCCCTGGCTCACCGATCGTAATTAGCCCAACTCCACCACGTCCTGATACTCCGGCACGCTGACGTTCCAGCCCAGCTTATTCTCAATCACATCGGACAGCGCTTCGGCGCCGCGGGCTTCGCCGTGGGTCAGGAAGAGTTGTTTGGGCGGGGTCTTGCAATTAGAGAGCCAGCGTAATAAATCGTCGCGGTCGCCGTGGGCGCTTAGGCCGTGCAGGTGTGCGATTTTTGCGTTGACGGGCCAGTTCTGGCCGTGGATGCGGACTTCTTTGGCGCCGTTGGAGATGATCCGGCCGAGGGTGCCTTCGGCCTGGTAGACGACGAAGACGATTGTGGAATCGTGGCGTGAGATTTCACGCTTCAGGTGGTGTTTGATGCGTCCGCCGGTGCACATGCCGGAGGAGGACATGATGACGAGGGGGCCCTTCTTGGAGTTCAGTGCGATGGAGTCTTCGGTGGCGCTGACGAGCTTGAAGCCGTCGAACCTCAGGACGTCCGCGCCCTTGCCACCTCCGGGGGCGGGGTTGCAGCGGGCTTCTTCGTCGAGGTATCGGCACCAGCGGTGGAAGACCTTGGTGACTCGGGTGGCCATGGGGCTGTCGAGGTAGACGCCGATGTCGGGGATGCGGTCGGCGTTGGCGAGTTGGCCGATGAAGTAGACCAGCTCCTGGGCGCGTTCGACGGCGAAGGTGGGGATGATCACGTTGCCGCCGCGCTGGACGGTGTCGTTGATGATGTCTGCGAGTTGGTCTTCGATCGGGCCTGAGTCTTTGTGCGTGCGGTCGCCGTAGGTCGATTCCATGACGATGTAGTCGGCCCGGTCGAATAGCTCGGGGTCGTTGATCAGGGGTTTGTCCCACTGTCCGACGTCGCCGGACATGACGAGTGTGCGTTGTTCGCCGTTTTCGTTGATGTTTATTTCGATGAACGCGGAGCCGAGGATGTGGCCGGACTCGTGGAAGGTGGCGGTGATTGAGTCGCCGAGGCTGACAGGTTCGTGGAAGGCGACGGGCTCGATGAGTGCGACGGCGTTTTGGGCGTCTTCCGTGGTGTAGAGCGGTTCGTAGCCGTGTTTAGCTTTCTTGCCCTGCTTCTTGTGTCGTTTGAGTTTGTACTTGGCGTCTTCCTGCTGGATCTTGGCCGAGTCGAGCATGATGATCTCGGCGAGGTCGGCGGAAGGATCGACGGTGATGATGGGAGCAGAGAAGCCGCGTTTGACCATCTTGGGGATCAGCCCGCAGTGATCGAGGTGCGCGTGTGTGAGCAGCAGGGCGTCGACGGTGTTCAGGTCGACCGGGGGCTGTTCGTAGTTACGCGATTGGAACCGGCGTTCCTGGAACATGCCGCAGTCGATCATGATGCGTTTGCCCGCGGCCTCCAGGAGGTAGCGTGAGCCGGTGACTTGGCGGTTGGCGCCGAGGAAATGGAGTTTCAAGAATAGGGCCCCTTGATTGGTGGTTAACAGCCATGAATTTAGCAGAATGAGGCGTGTGTCGGGGGTGGCGATTTATGGTTGTCTGGCACGACAAGTCGCGGCGCTTCATATTTCGTTTGCGGCATGGGTGAATTGGGGTGGTCCAGGGGCCTCGGGGCGAGGCAGATTGACGCCTCATATAGTTGTATATACAATCTATATTCATGGGTAGATCGCAAACACCATCAGAGGCCGGGGACCTGATCGCCCGGAAGTGTCTGGCGACACGGATGCGTCGGTTAAATCGTGTAGTCAGTAGGATTTACGATCGTGCATTCAGGCCGATCGGGTTGACGGGAAACCAGGTGAGCATACTGGTGGTCCTTTCGGGGTCGGAAGGATCTAAGCCGGCGGAGGTGTGTCTGGCCTTGCATATGGATAAATCGACGCTCTGTCGGAATGTTCAGTTGATGCAGAAGCAGGGTTGGGTGCGTTCTGTTGCTGCGGAGGATGCGCGGAGCCATCGGCTGGAGGTGACCCGCACCGGCCAAGGCCTGATTGAGGAGGCTTTGCCCCTTTGGCGGGCCGCCCAGGACCAAGCCAGGGAGGTGCTGGGCGGCGCGGTGGCGGATCAGTTGTTCCAAGCGGTGGACTCGCCGGTTTTAGGTGGGCGTGGTGCCGTTTCAAGGGTGCCTGATCGTGATTCCGGGTCTGAGCGGGCGGCCTCACCGGCAATATGCAGGGCAGTCGATTCGGCTGTAAGTCCTGAACCTGTAATAGCCTCCAATGAGTCTTCGGGTAAGTCGATTTTCTTTTGGGAATAAGATTGTAGATGCAACGATTCTGCTTCTTTCTGGGTTTTATGTGACCCCAATGTGGCTCGGCATACTGAAAAACAGCGGATTTAGTTGTATATGCAATTGAATAGGCCCCTGTTCATGCCCCGCAGCGGGCTGGATTTGTAAACGGCGGGCGGATGGGGTGGGGTTGGATCGGATTTGGGGTCGAATCCTGATCGTTTCCCGTACCCGGCTGGTGGACATACAATGCCCGGCTCGATGAAGAGAAGCGGAAATCAATCATGACACGAAGCGTAGTGGTCAGCGGCGTCGGGCCGGTCAGCGGGCTGGGTCTTGGGATCGATCCGACCTGGGAGGGTGTGTGTGCCGGTCGTTCGGCGATCGGGCGGATCCAGGCGTTCGACCCGAGCGGGTTTGGGTGCCACGTCGGCGGCGAGGTCGAACCTTATAAGATCGGCAAGTTCGTTCCCAAGGGCCACCGCAAGGCGACGAAGGTGATGGCCCGGGATATCGAGTTGGCGGTGATCGCGGCGGACTATGCCGCCCGTGATGCGCAGCTGATGACCAAGGGGACGGACCCGGACGGCGGGAAGAACGGGGAATTCAAACCGACTTACGACCCGGCGCGTGTGGGCTGTCACATCGGCGCGGGGCTGATCGCGGCGGACCTGACCGAGCTGACCGGTGCGCTGATCGAGGCGCGCAAGGACGGCGGGGCGTTTGATATCCATAAGTGGGGCAGCGAGGGGATGCAGCACCTCACCCCGCTTTGGTTGCTTAAGTACCTGCCGAACATGCTGGCTTGCCATGTGACGATCATCCACGACAACCAGGGGCCGTCGAACACGATCACCTGTGGCGAGGCATCGGCGATGCTGTCGATCGGTGAGTCGCTGCGTGTGATCCAGCGTGGGAAGGCGGACCTTTGTTTCTGCGGCGGCGCGGAGTCGAAGATGAACCCGATGGTGTATTACCGTCAGGAGTTGACCGGGCGGTTGAACCCGACAAGCAACGACGACCCGGATCACGCGGTGCGGCCGTTCGACCAGGGTGCTGCTGGGATGGTGGCTGGAGACGGCGGGGGGATCGTGATGCTTGAAGCGAAGGAGACGTTCGATGCGCGCGGCGGTGAAAATGCCTACGCGGAGTTGGTCGGTTTTGGTGCGTCTCAGAGTGTGAACCGTCAAGCGAAGAACGCGGAGCCTGACCCCGAGGGGCGGGCGGTGGTGACGTCGGTGGGTGCGGCG